>PKWB01000003.1 GCA_003131685.1 Candidatus Dormiibacterota bacterium | reverse complement strand
CGGCGCTCCACGACTGGCTCCCGTCGGTTCTGCAAAGCGTGACGGCGTTCCTCTCGGCGGAAGACATCGACAAGGGCGCTCGATGGGTGACTGAAATCGCAAAGGGACTAGATGACAGCGGCTTCGGCGTTCTCTGCGTCACGAAAGAGAACGCGAAGTCCGACTGGCTCAACTTCGAGGCGGGAGCGCTGTCGAAGGCTCTCACAATGGGTAGAGCCGCGCCGGCCCTGGTCGACATCGACCCAGCCGACGTGACTGGTCCGCTGGCGATGTTTCAGGCTGTCAGGCTGACCGAGGAGGATATCCACGGGTTGGTGCGCTCGATCAATACCGCATGCCCGACACCTCTCGAGCCCTCGCGAGTAGCGTCCGCTTTCAAGCAATGGTGGCCCGTTCTGGAGGGGCAACTGGAGGCGATACGGGGGATCGCTCCTGACGTGCCCGTCCCCAAGCGCGACCCCGGGGAGATGGTCGCCGAGGTTCTCGGCATCGTCCGCAGTCTTCAGCGTGACGTCCGCGAGAGGATTCAGATCGAGGGTGACGAGTCCCTCTCAGAGACGCCGATCGTCGTGTGGAGACCCACGCTGGCGCAGATGGCCTCGAAGCGGTTCAGCGAGCAGATGCGAGTCCACAACCCCAGATATGGCGACGGCACCGTCCTCAAGAGCACCCTGACGCGCGTGGGTGAGGAGTTGGTGGTCAAGTTCGACGACCATGGCGTGAAGATTTTCGCTGTGTCGGAGACAGATATCACCCCGATCGAAACGACGCCGGAAGGTTAGTCGCTAGGCAGCCCTGGGTGGCAGACGATTCGCGTGCGCACCTGTGTAGAGGTGAGTAATTCCGCCTAGTCGAGGTGCGACGACGCGAGGTGGCGGGTGTCGATCAGGGAGTCGTCCCACCCGCCGACAGCCTCCGCAGCGATGCGTTCGACCAGTCGGCTACAGAACACCGGAACGCTCAACGTGGCGATACCTTCGTCGTCGGTATCGAGCGCATACGCGTTCACGTCGTCGGACAGGACCACAACTCTACCGAACGTCATGGCGGGTCTCGGGAAGCCGTACCCGTGCAGGACAGAGCAGCGAAGCTCGTAGATGATCGCGGCGTCGTCCTCGCAGATATCGTGCCCGGTTAGCAGTCTCATCCAACGCTTCTTCACGTCGTCCCTGCCAGGACCGGAAAGCGAGTCGAGGACGATCATGCCAAGGCTCAGCCCGATCCAAGAGCGATTCCCGTCGCCGTCCCCGGTCTCGCGATTGCGTTCGTTCGCCTGTCGCATGTCCCGAATGGCAAGGTCGCGCGGTATGTAGAGATGCTCTGGCCGAACGGGGCACGTCAGCATTGCGACGGGCATGGTGCCGTGGTCTCGGAGCGTCGTCACGGTGCGTCCACCATCTGGCCGATTCGCATCGGACTAGGGGTGGTCCGGCTGTTGTCATCGCGCGAGCACCAGCGGCTAGTCCGGTGGGGCAGCCCATTGAGCCTGAGTGCCTGTGGTGTCGGCGAGGTTGACGGCGCTGGAGACCTGAACGATGCCTCCCTTCGAGGAGACGTCGAAGGCTACGTAGCCCGTAGCGGTGTCACCAGCGTTGAGGGTGTCCGTCGCAAAAGACAGGTCTGGTTGAAAGTTGCCGTCGATGTCGGTGCCGTGGATCTGGCCGTCCGGTTCCTGATAGTTGTATTGCAGGTTGCCGAGGTCGTACTAACCGCATACGCCCGCGATCGAAAACTGCGCGACGGCGAAGAGCCCGTTTTCAGGTGCTTCCGCGGCCGAGCTACAGCCGTGCACGGTGTAGGTGACGCTCCTCAACGTGACGTCGGCGCTGAGGCCAAACATCGCATCCGTGAAGCGGACGGGCGTCCCCAAGGTGCCTATGAGAACGCCAGGGGCTGGCGTGGCGGTAGGGGCTGGAAAGGGCGGAGGAAGTGTCGGGGATGGCTTGAACGACTGAGCGTCGTTAGTTGGTGCGCACGTAGGCGAGTCATCGACCTGAGCAGCGCAGCCGGCGGTCCAGAACGTGAGGGGTAGCACGGCGGTTGCATAGAGCAGTGCCTGGCTCAATCGTCGTTTGATGCGTCGGCCTCGGAAGACCGGAGCGCTCACCCTGGCGATGCCCTTGGCCGACCATGACAACGGCGGAAGCGTTTCCCGCTGCCGCACCAACAGGGATCGTTCTTTCGCACATTCGGAGGCAGATGTGTCGCCGGAACTGGCGAGGCGGTCGCCGCTGGGGAACGGGTGAGGACCGGATGGGTCTGGACCCACTCCTGGAAGAGGCGTTGGAGCTCGTGATCCGAAAGGCTGTCGGATATCACTCCGGCGCTGGTCACCAAAAGCGCAATCAGCGCCAGCAGGAACATGAGCCACCACTGCAGGGTCCAGTCGGTGCGTTGACGGATATCGCCAGCGAGCGCTGCGAATTCCGGCGCCTGGTTCTCGATAGCGGCTGCTGCGGCCTCCCGATCCACTCCCTGTTCCTGGGCGGAGCGCAGCACGGCTGCCAAGTGGGCCAGCGAGTTGGCTGAACGCCGAGAGGAGGCAAGGATCCGCAGCGTGTCGCCGAAGGCCTCGTAAAGCCCGTCGGGGATGCTTCCATCGGAACCGCATCGCGGGCACGGACCGGTCCCGATGTCGATGAAGCCAACCTGAACGCCAGATGCGATGTCGAAGGGCGCGGCGAACACCGTGCCGCACCGGTCACAGATGGCGGGAACGACAGGCATTTGAGCAAGCGTACATCTCGCCACCTGAGATCAAAGAGACGACCCTAAACGTAATCCCGGGCTGCCCGCCTTCACCATCGTTGACCCATTGACCACTAATTCACCAGGCGGTCCAAGCCAAAGATGCCTCGGGGTTCCCGTCCCCCCAGTCCCACGCCGTCACCTTGCCGGGGGTTGACACGTACTGCGCCCGAGTGCCAGCGTTGCAGGCATGAGGCGACCTATCTGGAAGCGAGCGTGGTACGTCCTCACCGCCGTGTTCGCGATCTCGCTTTTGGTTGTTGCGCTTCAGTGGAACACGAGCACGGGGGCACTGGCACCGCTTCGTGCCGTGCGGCCCTTCACTCCCAGCCCGTACATTAAAAGCATCTCCCAGTGTCTCGACGGTTCACGGCTGGGAAGCCGCTGTCAGACACCACCGGCGGTGATTCCGCCGGGACTGTTTTGCATCCATCCGAGGACCTGCCTGCTGTCCTAAGTGCTAGATGTAATACCCAGACACGTTGTTGAGGCGTGAGATGGGTGGGAGCTGACCGAGACTGGTATGGGCGCGGTGATAGTTGTAGATGTGCAGCCACGTCGTCAAGGCCTTGGATCGCCGCTGGTTTGAGGTGTACGGGCGCACGTAGGCCCATTCCTCAAGCAAGGTCCGGTTGAAGCGCTCCACCTTGCCATTGGTCTGAGGCCGGTATGGCCGGGTGAAGCGCTGCACGGCACCGCTCTCGAGCACCGCGGCACGTAAGACGGTGGACTTCCGGTAGGCAAAGGCGTTGTCCGTGAGGACGCGCTGGACTGCGATGCCGTGAGCCGCAAAGAAGGCCACAGCGCGGGTCCAAAACGCAGCCGCCGTCTCGCCTCGGTCGTCGTTGCAGATCTCAGAGTAGGCAAGGCGTGAGTTGTCGTCGTACCGCAGAGTGGATGTAGTCGTAGCCCTGCCGCACATGTAGCGCCCCCGCCACCAGCGCCGCCGAAGGAGCCACTCACCGAGGCCCGCCCCGTCGATGGCGGCCTGGCGAATGAACTGCTGCGTCTGAGCGAACTCCATCGGAGTGGCGACCTGACCGATGACGAGTCCAGGGCCGCGAAAAGCAAGCTCCTTTCAAACTGCGGCACTACCCACGAGTTGAATTCGGAGACAGTGACCGAAGGTTGCTATAGTCGCTGGGAGCGGCGCATTCGGTGGGAGGGATCGACCGGTACGTACACGTGGAAGATTCCAGCGTCGCTCGCCCTAGGTTCCACATACCAGATCAAGGTCGTCTCGACAACGAAGTCATCCATCGCCGGCATCTCCGGCGATTTCTTTATCACCTGAGGATGTCCATGAAGCGAATCGTCCCCGCGGCCCTTGGGCTTGGTCTCACACTCGCGAGCTTGTTGGTCGCCTCGCCACCGGTGGTGCGAAGCGGGGTAGCCATCCACGCGTCGCTTTCCGGGTCGAAGATTTACTACAGCAGCGCGAACTGGTCCGGATACGCGGACACGGCGGCCAAGCCGTTCACTTACGTGACCGGGAAGTGGAAAGAGCCATTCGTCACATGCGATAACACCCCCCCTGAGGCGGCCGCCTTCTGGGTCGGCCTTGATGGCTGGACGAGTCCAACGGTCGAGCAGGGTGGCACGATCGCTCAGTGCAACGATGGGTCCCCGACCTCGTATTACGCGTGGTGGGAGATGTACCCGACCAACAACATCACCTACCTGTATCAGGTCTATCCGGGCGACCAGATCCAGGCAACCGTCTCGTACGCCAAGGGCATCTACAAGATCACGGTGGCAGACCTCAACAAGCAGCACAAGCGGTCCGAGACGATCTCGACCGCGTGTGCGGCCAACGTCACGTGTGATAACAGCTCGGCGGAATGGATTGCCGAGGCCCCGACGTATGGCACGACGATCGCCAACCTCCCAGAGTGGAACGCTCCAGGTAACAAACTGGGCTTTAGCGGCGGATTCGCGACATCGAGTGGCAACAAGCTCGCGATCAGCAAATACGCGCACACCTTAATCGAGCTCTACACAGGCGATCTCGTCGCTGCGCCGAACAGTCTCGGCTCGCAGGGGCAAGGGTTCACGGATGTTTGGTATGCGGAGAACTAGACGTGAGGTCAATCCAATTGTTGTGTCGGGCCAAATTTGGCGCCACCTGGTGGCTCCCAAGGTCTCGCGTCGAAGGTGTCGTTATGACCGGCACGCGCCGGTGGCAGGCGCTAGCGGGATGTGCAACATTGGTGGTACTTCGTGCAGCGGGTCCGCGGTTTGGGGGCCAATCGGTGTGAACTTTCCAACTGCGCCTGTGAACCCACCGCCGCTCCCCCGAATCCTGCCATGGAATCCCCTGCTTCAGCCCTGTCAACCCCCTCAGCTCCGACCTTGATTTTGGCCCGCCCTGAGTTGCATGGAGCCTCCAGCAAGCTCAGGGCGGGTCATCCACAGGGATAGTGCACCGGTTGATGTTGCGTCGATGTTGGAGCCGTGTGCTCGAAAACGATTGCGTTTCTGAGCATCCGAGTGCCCTCGGGAAGGAACTCAGAAGAGCCCACACTCACCTGCATACGGGCAGCCAAGACGCCGCACGCTCGATGCCACTTGGTTGCCAGCGTTGGTCGCGCTTGCCTTCAGCCGTCGCAGGTAGAGGTAGCTACAGCAAGGTTGTTGGCATCCGCGAATGTGACATTCTCGAAGAAGAAAACTGACCCGTTATTGAGGCAGTCTCCGTTCCCGTTCGAGATTGTGACTGCGACTTTCACAGAGTTTTGTGGCTTCAACGTTCCACCGCTAGGCACGAAGGCCGCGTCCTCTGAGCCGGTGACTCCCGTATAGCCGGCTTCGCTTACCGCCCCCCATTGGATCGAGGTCGTAGTGCTTGTGTTCATCACTGTCACATGGCAAGTCTCTGTGCCAAATACCGATGATGCCTTGCAGTTTCCGTAGCCGCTGAGATTATTGAACAGGACCACGTATAGCGGAGATACCTTCAGTGGCCGCGGATTCGAGCTTGTTGACGTGATGGTTGTGCTGTTGTGTGGCGACCCACTGGCCGTCACGTCGGCGATTGTGAAGGTGCCAGCGATAGCTGCCACCATAGATACGACGACGGTTGCGATGATCTTACGCATTGGGTTCTCCTTGCGTGGTTACGGGATGCGGGCCTCGCCGGGGTCGCTGACGAAGGTGGACGAGATCGTCCTACGTGACCTTGAAGATTTGGGTGCTGGTCGCCATNNCCTGTGAGGGTGGTGACCGAGATGTTGCCGGTGGTGGCGCCGACGGGGACCTTGGCGACGATCTTTGAGGCGGTATCAGAAACGATGTTGGCGGAGGTGCCGTCGAATGCGACTCTGGTGGCCCCGGAGAGGTTTTGTCCTGTGATAGTGACCTTGGTTCCGATCGCGCCCGAAGTCGGATTGAGGCCGGTGATCTTTGGAGTGACCGTCGTGGTGATCCGCCCGATCG
>PKWB01000096.1 GCA_003131685.1 Candidatus Dormiibacterota bacterium | reverse complement strand
CTTCATCCCGCTCGCCGAGGAAGCAGGGCTCATGCAGTCGCTGACCGCACTCGTCCTCGAGCGGGCGGTGGAGCAGTGCGCCGCCTGGCGTGCGGACGGACAGATGCTGACCATGTCGGTCAACGTCTCCGCCACCAATCTCCTCGATGCCGGTTTCAGCGGATCTGTCATGGCAACACTTGCGCGCCACGATGTCGGACCTGAATCGCTCATCCTCGAGATCACCGAGANNCCCAGCTTCGCGACCTCGGGCTCGGTGTCTCCATCGACGACTTCGGCGCCGGGGTCACGTCGCTCGCGTACCTCGGGAGCCTGGCCGCCAGCGAGTTGAAGCTGGACCGGAGCTTCCTCTCCCGCCTGGCCACAGGCGACACGGAACGAAACGTTGCGCTGGTTCGCGCCACCATCGCGCTCGGTCACAAGTTGAACATGCGCGTGGTCGCCGAGGGAATCGAGGATCTCGATGCCCTGAACCTGCTCACCGCCATCGGGTGCGATCTGGCCCAGGGCTACTACATCAGTGAGCCGATGCGCGCGAAGGACCTCGGTTCTTCACCCGCGCGACGCGGCGATCTCCCGACGTCGGAGAACGCCGTCGCCTGACCGCCTCGTGCGCTAGCGTACCTAGGCTTGAAACTCACGAATCGCCTGGTAGCAACGCGTACTTCAGCAGTGGCGCTGCATCGCGCGACGCGTGCAGCCGTGGTCAATCCGGCGGTGTTCGCGCTGACCCTGCTCGTCATTCGCGACCTGCAGGTGGCGACCTTCGCCGTCTTCGGATGCTTCGGGCTGCTGGTCATGGCGGACTTCGGGGGTCCCCGGCGCGCTCGCGCCGTCGCCTACGCCGCCACCGCACTCGCCTGCGCCGCGCTCATCGCGATCGGGACAGTGGTCTCATTCAGCGCCGCAACCGCCGCGATCGTCATGCTCGTGGTCGGCTTCTTGCTCTCCTTCGCCGGCGTTTTCGGTGGATACGTCGCGGCTGGTCAGACCGCGCTTCTCCTCGCATTCGTCCTCTCCGCGTCGATCCCGGCATCGGTTTCCGCGATCCCCACC
Source organism: Candidatus Dormiibacterota bacterium (assembly GCA_003131685.1). Classification (GTDB taxonomy): domain Bacteria; phylum Chloroflexota; class Dormibacteria; order Aeolococcales; family Aeolococcaceae; genus Palsa-851. Next base: position 8,482 of record PKWB01000096.1, on the reverse strand, counting down.
CGGCTGGCCGGATGGATGATCGCTGCGATCGTCTCGACGCTTGCGGGCGTCTTCTTCTGGCCGTGGTTCGAGCATGCTTCGCTGCGGAGACGAGCTGCCGACGCCTGCCTGACGGTCGCCGACCTGGTCGCGGCCATGCGAGCTCGTCCTGGTGACGAAGGCGTCGCCGAGCGCGTAGAGGCCGCCCGCACCGCAGTTTCGGCCGTCAAGGGCGAATACGCGCGCACCGGGATGCGACCATCCGGTCCCACGCGCAAGGACCGTGCCTTCGTCGAGCTTGTGACCCAGCTCGAGCAGGTCATCGAGGTCGCCGAGCGGCCGTTCCATCAACGCCGTCCGTCACTCCGTCCCTGCATCAGCGAAGGCGACCAGCTCGCCGCCGCGGTGGTCGAGACCCTTCGTCGGGACGCGTCGGTCATCACCGGTGCCCCGCCGCCGGCAATTCGAGAACTTGAGGCTGCGCGGCGCGCACATCGAGAGGCACTCGATCGCTGGGCTGCCGACGAGCTTCGCGCGGGGCGAGCGGCCGAGGCCGTGCTCGATGGACTGGATGTCGACCACACCCTCCGGGTGATCGCATATCTGACCATCGCGCTGAGCACGAACGCTGTGATCGCCGCCGGCCGGGAACCCGACGATGCGGTCGCGCTGCCGGCAGGAATCCCACGGCTGAACGGTGCTCGCGGCGTTGCGATGCGCGCCGCCCGGACGATCCGCACGCATCTCGAGCCGAGCTCGACGGTCCTGCATGGGAGCGCACGCGTTGCGGTCGGGCTTGCTCTCTCGGTACTCCTGGCGAGGACGCTCGGCCTCAACCATGCCTTCTGGGTGGTCCTCGGCACGCTCTCGGTGCTGCGATCGAATGCACTGGGCACAGGGCGCACGACCGTGCAGGCGCTGCTCGGCAGCATCATCGGATTCGCGGTCGGCGGCGTCATCGCGGCCGTTGCCGGACGGGACTCGACCGTCATGTGGATCGCGATGCCGATCGCGACCTTCCTCGCGTCCTACGCGGCCAGCGCGATCGGGTTCGTCACCGGTCAGGCCGCCTTCACGGTGATGGTGATCATCATCTTCAACCTGATCTCGCCGACGGGATGGCAGGTGGGATTGGTGCGGGTCGAAGACATTACGGTCGGAACCGCTATCAGCGTCGTGGTCGGCGTCCTCCTCTGGCCGCGGGGAGCCCGGCGCGATCTTGGGCGGGCAACGGCGGGCTTCTACCGCGCCGTCCGCGTCTATCTCGGGCTTGCGTTCAGCCTGGTGCTCGGGGAGGACCGCGATGCCGACATCGGCAGGACTCGAGCCGATGCGGAGCGAGCACGCGACCGGGCGGCAGAGGCATTCGACGTCTTTCTCAACGAGCGCGGCTCCAAACCGCTGGATCCCGATGCGGCCGCGCGTCTCGTCTCAGCAGGAAGTCACGGGCTGCTCGCGGCAGATCTCCTGGTGATGGTTGCGATCGATCTCGGTTATCGGGCCACCGCCTGCCCTGACGGTGCGAGGGCAGTCGAATCGCAGGTTCGGACGCTACTGGCCGGATTTGATGATCTCGCCGAGCGGCTCACCAGCACGCGCAACGGCGGGTCTCACCCTGGACGCCCATCGGAGGAGTCGCTGCGTCGCGCCGCATTGGATTGCCTCCGCAGCTCTGGGGGTGATGCGGACGCGACGCGCGGCGCGATGGCCGTCGTCATCGCCGGAGAATGGGTGCAGAACCTCGTACGTGTCGAGGTGGACCTTGAGCAGCCGGTCGACGCGGCGGTCGCAGCTGCGCGCACGCACTGGTGGCGATAGGAGTCGCCGCCTCTCTCCTGACTGCGACGGGAACCCTGCGGCGGCTCTCCGGGTGACCCTACCGCGATCGCCTGGGTCCACGAGACCGTTTCGCAGTGACAGGCACCCCGAGGAGCGCGCCGAACTCGTCGCCATGTGGCGTCGTGATGGGACCGAACTGCGCGGCCGCCTCGGTCATCGTGCGTGCACTTTTGGCGATGGGTCCGCCTGCGAAGCAATTGCCAAATCGTATCCCGGTCCAGCGGGCGAGGCTCTCCAGGTGTCGATCACATGACGACATGAAGGCGACACCAAGCTGATGCGGGAAGAACAGCAACTTGGTGGCTTCCGCCCCACAGGTCTCGTCGGGCAGGTTGGTTGCCGGGTTGATCGGACCGATACACGCGTCGCTCATCGCTGAGCAACGTACCACCGTCTGTACGAGCCACCTCGACGCCGGCCAACCGTCGAGCGTTACGCGCTACTCGTCGGCCACGACATACGCCCGCACGGGAAACGTGCCGCCACCAACCCACGCGATCGGCACCGCATGAAGGCGGCCGCCGGACGACACGGAGGCCAGGTTGGTCATGTGCTCGCAGATCGGCACGCCGGCGCGGAGCAGCGTCGTGTGCGCCGGCCGCGCCATGTCGGCGATGTCGTCGATGTTCAAGGAGTCGATCCCGACGAAAGCCACGCCGGCAGCCACCAGCCGCTCGCAGGACTCGGCGGTCAGAAAGGGGTTGTCGGAGAAGTAACGCTCAGTACCCCAATGGCGTGAGAATTCGGTACGAACGATGAGCGCCTTGCCGTGAAGGTCGTCCACAGGTAGCGCATCGGGGCCAATTGCGCGACCCGCGTCGGTCGCGTCGAGAACGACCACCGGAAGGTTCGCGAGGGACTCGAGCGGAAGTCCTGCGAGGTCGGCGCCGTCACGGAACCGGTGCCGAGGTGCGTCGACGTAGGTGCCCGTGTTTCCGCACAAATGCAGTGTGGCGATGAGGAATTCCGCCTTGCCCTCGTATCGAGACGCATCGTAGTCATTGAGCACCTCAACCCTCGGTGGAGGGAGCGGTCGATACGTCTCCATGCCTTCCACGACCGGGTGGCTGACGTCGATGAATCGGCTCATCCTCATAGCTTAGGCGGCGGTTGCCGCTCCAGGTACCAGCCCTCAGGCTCTGCTCATGCAGCGCAATCGATCAGTGTCTGAGCGTCCCCTCGGAGCGTCGCTGGCGACCGAGGGATCAGCGATGGCGCACGCGACAGACGACAGTCGTGCAGTGGAGGTGATGGCCCGACTGGGCCTCGCCGCTCGCGGTTTCACCTACCTGATCATCGCCATCATCGCGGCCCAGGTTGCCGTTGGCGGCACGGCCCAAAGCGCCGATCAGCACGGTGCCCTCGAGGAGGTCGCCTCCAAGCCATTTGGGGGCGTGCTGCTGATCGCCTTGGCTGTGGGCTTCGCGGCATATGCCTGTTGGCGGTGGTCCGTGGCCGCCGTCGGTGGTCATCGAACCGGTGCCGAGTCTGAGGCCAAGGAGTGGGCGCATCGGCTTGGCGCGTTCGTGATGGGGTTGGTGTATGCCGGTCTCTGCGTGAGCACGATCCTTGTCCTGATGGGCCGGTCGACATCGTCGAGCACCCAACAGCAGCAAGGCGCGACGGCCCGGCTGCTGGCGCTTCCCTTCGGGCGAGCGCTGGTGATCGTCATCGGTGCAGGCATCGTGGTCGGTGGATTCGTCGTGATCTGGAGGGCCTTCGCCCGAAAGTTTGAGGAGCATCTCGCCACGGAGAAGATGGGACCGAGTGCACGAACGTGGGCCACCGGTCTGGGCATCGCAGGCAATGGCGCTGGGGGTGCCGTGCTTGTCCTCGCGGGGATCTTTCTCATCCAGGCGGCGGCCACGAACAATCCGAGGGACTCCAAGGGCCTCGACCAGACACTGCGCACCCTCACGCATGCGCCCTTTGGACCTGAACTCCTCCTGGTCGTCGCCGCGGGCCCTGCGGCCTACGGCCTGTACTCATTCCTAGAGACGCGCTTCCGCCGGGTCTGAGGCCACACGCATCCATCCTCGAACGGCTGGTGCGGCTACGGCTGCTGCGAGCTCCCGTTCTGTGGCTCGTTGGGGCGACCGGATCCGGTGGTGATCAAGCTTCGCAAACTGTCGTTGATGTAGAAGCTCCAGGCACTCGAGCACTCCCCATAACACTCGTAGTCGGGAACCAAGCCGACATGGGTGAAGCGGAGCTCGGCCTTGTCCTCCTTCTGAGCGATCTCGAAGGTGATCTCCGTGCCGTTCCACTCATTCTTGTCCTCAACAAAGCTCAGGCTGGCGTCGAGCACTCGCCAGACGACCTTCTTCCCAGGGATCAATTCTGTTATCCGCTGCTTGCTGTAGTGGACGTCCTCGTACCGGTAGGTGAATTCATCGTTGAGCTTGTCGGTACTGCCGTCGATCTGTCCTGACCACCAGCCACGGACATTCGTGATGGCGTCGAAGACCTCCTCGGGGGTGTGGTCGACGGTGAAGGTGGTGGCGAAATCTCTGCTCATGATGGGCTCCAGGTGGTGGCTGCTTGCATGACGAAAGGAAGGTATCACGGGCTGCTTTCATAATGCAAGCATGGTGGTAGAGTGGAGGCATGCTCGGTCGAACCTATGAGGCGGAGGTCTGCTCCGCCGCCCGAACCCTCGAACTCGTGGGAGAGCGCTGGAGCCTGCTGATCCTGCGTGACGCCCTGTATCGCGGCACCACCCGCTTTGCCGACTTCCAGCGTGATCTCGGTCTGGCCTCGAACATCCTGGCCAAGCGTCTCGAGGGCTTTGTTGCTGCCGGTCTGATGGAGCAACGGCGCTACTCGGAGCGGCCCGAGCACCACGAGTACCTGCTCACCGACAAGGGCCGCGAGCTCCAGGCCGTGATCATCGCGCTGACGACCTGGGGTGACCGGTGGGCGGCCCCGAAGGGTCCACCGATTCTGTATGAGCACGCCGGCTGCGGAGGCGCAATCCACACGCACCTTCGCTGCTCGACCTGTGGCGATGTGGAGGCGGACGCAGCGGTCGGCGCACGGCGCGGCCCGGGAATGCCGAGCTGATCAAGGGTTGTCTCGACGGCGCGTAGGGTTTTCGCAGTTTCAGCGCGAGCCGCCCCCCTTAGCTTGTCGGCATGCAGGATCCGCATGCCACCCAAGACTTGGCTCAGCGCCTTCAGTCAACCTTAAGACGACCCGAAGGGCCCGGACCTGGCCTCGCGCCATGAAAAGGTTTATGGCTCGCATCACACCGCTCCCCGTCATCGGCACGGCCATGCTCGCGACCCTGGGTCTCGCGCTCACAGCCTGCAGCGCGAGCACGACGACGACACCGCCTCCGACGTCGAGCGCGTCCAACAACGGCGGCGGCGGCACCCCCGGAAGCGGCGGCGGGCAGGCCGCCAACCTCACATTCCAGGTGAACTTCACGGGCGCCGACACCGTCCAGGGCTCGTTCGCCAGCGATGAATGGCAGATCTACTCGTGCTCAGACTTCGCAAAGAGCGCGTTTGCCTGGAACATCGGTATCGGACCGCAGGAAGGGTTGCCCACAACCGTGGGCGGCAAGCTCGTCAATTTCCTGCTGAGCGTTCCGACCGGCACGTTTCACGGCGCCGACACATATACCGACGTGATGCCGGCGGGCGTCACCACCGAAGGCGACGATTTCTCCGGCTCTGGCTCGACCATGACCATCAACGGCGATGGATCCGGTAACGCGTCATTCACCAATCTGCCAGGGTCGGGAACGGTTTCGGGGCAGATGGAGTCGGGGACCGTGACCTGGACCTGTTCGTGAAGTTGAGCGCAGGGTCCGCCGTCTCCGGCGAATCCCTGCGCTCCCCAACACTGACCCGCGGTCAGCTCCCGAGGCTCACCGCGCAGGCCCCCTGCCCGCCCGCGGCTGCATTGCTCCAGAGCGGCTGGATCGCATAGAACTGGCCTCGGAGGGTGATGTTCTGGAGGCCGGTCCAGGCGCACTTATCTCCGTTCTCATTGGTCTGGACGTCATTCCATCCGTCCTGGGTCCCGTTGTAATTGTCCGGGTCCGTCACGGCCTCAGCGAATTCATGCCCGGCGACGATGCTATAGCTGTCGTAGTACCCGTGGCCAAACGCATCGTTCTGATTCACGGAATCGACGCCGCAGCCCGCGCCCTGCTCCGGGACATACGGCATGAACGCGTAACGGACGCCGCGAGCGCCGAGCGCATGGCCGGTCTCGCTGTGATACGCGCAGTACACACTGCCGTAGGCCGTTGCCACGGTTCCCGGCTGAGCGAGGATGACGTACGTGGCATTCACGCTGTAGCCGAAGTGCTGGGAGGCCCGAAGCGCTTCGGTCGCGACCGGGTCGTTGGTGGTGTTCTCAACCAGCGCCGTGGTCACGATCGGCGACGGCACCGCGGCGGGGTCCACCCAGACGCCCTTCAGCATGCTCGAGGGGTTCTGGACAAACTGCGCCCCGAGCGCGCCGTTGCAATTCACCGCGCCGATCGCGGCACCTTCGCAGTACTGCGTTTGCACGCCCGCCCATGGGCTGCCACCGACGGTACCGAAGAAATCGCGGAGGTAAGTCTCCGCGGTGCGATTCGTGTAGGTGTACGAGCCCACCGGGAACGAGAATCCGCTCGCCCATTCCGGGCCCCAGAAAACCAGGTACACGGCGGGCTTGGTCTCCACGGTGCCGCCGTGATAGATCAACTGATTGGGATCGGTCTGGGCGTCCGAGGTGTACTGATTGGCCGTCCACAGGATGTGGGCCGACCCCACGTTTGGCGAGAGGTTGGGGGTGACCGTCGCCGAGGCGACGAGCGGCGTCATCACGGCTGTCGCCACCGTGGCGACGCCCACCCCAAGACGAGTTGCGTGGCTGCGCGTGCTCTTCACGGATCCAAGTTCTCCTTATGAGACCTGACCTTGTGCCCGGGGTCCAGCGGAGGTTTCCGCTGCCACGGGATAGAGGGCAATATAGTCAAAGGTACCGGCCATGTCCACACACTATCTGACAGATAGCCTGTAACGACCAATGCGGCCTATCCGGTGGAAGGGGCGACATCTCCAGGCTTCGGCTTTGCCGACAGGGTGGAACGGCAAGGGAGCAGCGACAGTAAACCCGGGCTGAGCGCGGCAACCATTCCCAGCAGGGAGCCCGCGAAGCGAGCCACTATAACCAGGCGCACGAGTTGACGTTAGGCACCCGTTTCTGAGGACCATGAATGGCGAGCATTACCATCTCGGCGTCATACGGAGCTCGGGGCGAACGAATCGCCCAGGCGGTGGCTGCGCGATTGGGCCTGACATTCCTCGATCGAGCGATCCCGCTGGGCGTGGCTCAACAGTTGCATCTTTCGGAGGAGTCCGCGGAGAGCGTCGACGAACGCGTGCCGACCCGCGGCGAGCGGTTTGTCACCGCACTGGCCGCCGCTGGTTCGGTGTCGACCGCCCCGGGGGTCTCACCGCTGCCGATTCAGGATCCTGACGTATTCCGTGCTGCCACTGAGAGCATTCTCACGAGCGTCGCCGACACCACCGGCGCCGTCATCCTTGGTCGCGCAGGCATGGTCGTCCTCGGTGGCCGTGACGACGTGCTCTGCGTGCGTCTCGACGGGCCAGTCGAAGCCCGAGTCGCTCAAGCGGTCGCCGACGGTGCCGACGCGGCCACCGCACGCGATGCGCAACGGGACGTCGATGGCGCGCGGAACCAGTACGCGACCTTCTTTTATCGACAGCGACAGGACGATCCGCGCCTGTATCACCTCACCATCGACACCACCGCGCTGCCGGTGGACTCCTGCGTCGATATCATCGTCAGAGCTGCTGCTGCGCGGATCGGGAGCCGAGAAGCATCGAGGATGCCGCCCGCGGTATTCGACGAGCAGTAGTTGCTTCAACCTGCTCCTCTTCAGCTGATCGGCTGTATCGACGCGAAACTCGGCTCAGACCTCGGCCACCGCGGTCGAGGTCTGGGCCGGCCGGCCTCCGTCAGGACTAAGACGGGGGGTAACCATCACACCGCGACGATGGCCGGCCTTGGCGCGTCCGCGCCGCGATGAGACAGCAGGTAGTCCTCCAGCGCTCCCGCGCTTAGCGGCTTGGCGAAATGAAATCCCTGCCCCAAACGGCAGTGCAGCCGCAGCAATTCCGTCACCTGCCCGGGATGCTCGATCCCCTCGGCGACGATGTCGAGGTTCATCGTCCGTCCCAGCTGGATGATCGCGCGCGCCAGGTTGGCTTTCTCTGTACCGCACGCGATGTCGTCGATGAATGACTTATCGACCTTGAGAACGTCGATGGGAAACGTCCGCAGATAGCTCAGCGACGAATAGCCGGTGCCNNCGAAGTCGTCGAGCGCGATCCGTATCCCGAGCGCCCGCAAGTCGCGCACGCGTGCACTCATGGTCGTCGTGTCGTGCATCAACGCGGTTTCCGTCAACTCCAATGTCAGATGCGCGGGATCGAAGTTGTTGGCCTCGAGGGCCTCGATGACATCGGCAACGACATCCGGTTGGTAGAGCTGGCGCGCCGACAGGTTGATGCTGAGATTCAATCCCTTGGCGCTGGGGTGCTGCTCCTGCCACGCTCGCACCTGCAGCATCGAGGTATGCATCACCATCTTCCCGATGGGCATGATCAGGCCCACCTCCTCGGCGATCGGGATGAAC
>PKWB01000123.1 GCA_003131685.1 Candidatus Dormiibacterota bacterium | reverse complement strand
AGTCCCATCGCAGCGCCCCCTTGCGCCAGATGTACAGCAATCCGACCAGCAGCGTGGCGATGAAGATGCCCATCTCGACGATGCCGAAGACCTTCAGCTCCCGGACGATCGTGGCCCATGGGAAGAGGAAGATGGATTCGACGTCGAAGATGATGAAGAGCATCGCGGTGACGTAGAAGCTCACCGAGAAGCGGCGTCGCGCGCTTTCCCTCGGCACCATTCCCGACTCATAAGGAAGGTCCTTGGTTGGCGAGGGGCGCTTCGGACCGAGCACCGCGTTGAGCAGCTGTGCGAAGACAGCAAACGCCGCGCAGATGCCGAAGAAGAAGAGGATCGGCGCGTAGCCCGACAGCATCGCGGCCGATCGTAACAAACGATCCGCGACTGACGAAGTGCTGCGCTGGAATACGCCTGGCGCCGAGTTCGGCCGCCCGCGCGGCCGGTCGAGCCCGCCCCATACCGGGGCCGGGAGGCGCGCCGATCGCCTCGAACAGTCCCCCGGGGAGATCGCCCCAGGCCCGAGGCGGGGTGCCTGTGGAACCCCTCGTGGCAAACGTCTGACGATCGGGGCGGTGCAGGGACGAGTTTAGTAGGCTTCGGCAAGTGACTCTGCCCGCCCTTGACAGGCCGCCACTTCAGGACAACCTCACCGAATCTGACGCGCAGGCTCGAGCCGCATTGCTGTCAAACCTCTCGTACGAGGTCTCCCTGGTGCTCAGCGACGACCCGAGCGCCGAGACCTTCCAGAGCGCGACGACGGTCGTCTTCGACGCCGCTCACGAGGGCTCGGAAACCTTCATCAACATTGCTGCGCGCTCGATCGAGGAGTGCACCCTCAACGGAAGGCGACTCACCGAGGCGCAGCACGGGTTCAACGGGAACGTGCTGTGGCTCCATCGCCTGCGGGCGGGCTCCAACCGGTTGACGGTGACGGCGCAATGCGAGTACCAGCACACGGGCGTCGGGATGCACCGCCTGCGTGACCCGGTGGACGACGAGGTGTACGTGTACACGCACTTCGAGCCATTCGATGCCCACAAGGTCATCGCCTGCTTCGATCAGCCGGACCTCAAGGCGGGTGTTTCCATGAGCGTGACCGCGCCGAGCGCGTGGCGGGTGTGCGGGAACGGCCGCGTCCTGCGCACCGAGCCGCGCGGCGCCATGAAGACCTGGCACTTCAACACGACGCCGCCACTGCCGCCGTACCTCATCGCGGTCGTCGCCGGCAAGTACCACACCGTCGAACGCAAGCACCGCGACATCCCCATGGCGCTGTGGTGCCGGGAGTCGCTCGCCACTTGGATCGACGCCCAGGCCGACGAGATCTTCGACATCACCGCTGCCGGCCTCGACTTCTTCGAGAAGTATTTCGCGCTGACCTATCCCTTCGACGAGTACAACCAGCTCTTCGTTCCCGAATTCAACATGGGCGCCATGGAGAATCCCGGGTGCGTCACGTTCAACGAGGCGTACATCCATCGCGGTCAGGCGAGCGAAGCGCAGCTGCAGCGGCGCGCCGAGACCATCCTGCACGAGATGGCCCACGTGCACGGCTTCGGCGACGTCACCACCATGCGCTGGTGGGGCGACCTCTGGCTCAACGAGACGTTCGCCACCTACATGGCCAACCTCGCCATGGAGAAGTCGACGCGGTTCACCAATGCGTGGGTCGACTTCGCGAACAGCGTGAAGTCGATCGCCGCTCGTCAGGACCAGCTGGTCACCACCCATCGCATCGCTGACCACGTGCCCGACACCGTGTCGGTTCGCCAGAACTTCGACGGCATCACGTACCACAAGGGCGCGTCGGTGATGCGCCAGCTGGTGGCCTGGGTCGGGGACGACGCCTTCATGCGCGGCGTGCAGGACTACTTCAAGCGGTACCGCTGGGGCAACGCGGACCTCCAGGAATTCCTTGACTGCCTGCGCCGCGCCTCCGGACGCGACCTGACGCGATGGGGTCAGGACTGGTTGCAGACCACCGGCCTGAACACCTTCCGCGCTCACCTCGCGGTGCAGAACGGCCGGTACACGGCGTTCGCGGTCGAGCAGACCGCCGTCCCGGCGCATCCGACGCTGCGCGTCCACCGTGCCGGCATCGGTCTTTACGATCGCGACTCCAACGGCGTCCTGCGGCTCCGCCGGCGTGTCGAGACCGACCTGACCGGTGCCATGACGCCGATCACCGAGCTGGTCGGGGAGCGCGTCTCCGATTTCGTACTCCTCAATGACGGCGATCTGACATTCGCCAAGCTTCGATTCGACGAGCGTTCGCTGGCAACGCTCAAGGCCGACCTTTCCAACCTTGCCGACCCGCTGGCGCGGGCACTGTCCTGGGCGGCTGTCTGGGATCTCACTCGCGATGGCGAGATGGCGGCTCGCGAGTTCGTGGAGCTTGTCGCGCGCCATGCGCCCGCCGAGAAGGACTCGCTGCTCGTCGAGCGGGTCACGAGTCAGGCGCGCTCCGCGATCGACCTCTACGGAGACCCGGCGAACCGCACCGCCGCCCGGGAGCGGCTCCACCAGGTGGCCGTGGCCCAGGTCGAACGGGCCGATCTGCCCCAGGAGCTGCGCCTCATCTGGGCGCGCATCCTGGTCGCCACCGCCGCGTCCGAGGAGTCGCTCGCGAGGGTCGCCGCCCTGCTCGACGGCAGCGAGAGCATCCCGAGCATCAACCTGGACACCGACCTGCGCTGGTTGATCGTGGGACAGCTTTCCGAGGAGGGCAAGGCAGACATCGCACTGATCCAGGCGACCATGGCCTCGGATCCCAGTGACATCGGGCGGCGCCGCGGCACGGCGTGCCTCGCTGCTCGACCGACCGCGACCGCCAAGGAGGAGGCCTGGCAGCGTGTCGCCGACGCCAGCGCTCCGATGCCCAAAGCCTGGAAGGGCTCAACCGACGGCGAGCTGTCCGTCGCCTCGATGTCGGCGATCCTTCGGGGTTTCTACGTCGGATCCGTCGGGGTCGGCGGCATGATGGCTCACGGACCCAACCCCGAGCTGCTCCGCCCCTACGTGCAGCGCTACCTCGACGCCCTGCCCGCCGTGTGGGCGGAGCGCACCATCGACGAGGCCGAGGCGTTCACCGAGTGCCTGTACCCGAATCACCTGGTCGACGACAGGGTGGTCGCGGCGATCGACCTCGCCCTCGAGGGCGGGGAGCTTCCCGGGCCCGCCGTCCGGATCCTTCGCGAAGGCCGCGACGGCACCTTGCGAGCGCAGCGTGCCCGCGAGGTGGACCGAACCGCCGGCGAGGTCAGCGCCTAACTGGCTGCGCTGCCCATCAGCGCACGGGCCTCGTCGTCCTCGTAGCCACACGGGCTCCCGGACGGCTGACCCTCGACGCTGATGCGGTCGTAGATGGCCGCGAGCCGGTCCACGGCACGGAGCCAGGTGAATCGTCCGGCGCGACGGCGGGCTTCATCGCCCAGCTCCGCCTTGCGAACCGGGTCCTCGAAGACATCGGCGATCGCACGGGCGTAGTCCTCGGGATCGTGGCCCTCGACGAGGTATCCGGTCACGCCGTCCTCGACCACCTCGCGCAATCCGCCCACCGCGGCGGCGACGACCGGGGTGCCGAGCGCCTGGGCTTCCAGCGCGACCAACCCGAAGCTCTCAGTCAGGGAGGGAACGACGCACACGTCCGCCATCGCGTAGTAGACGGCGAGCTGCTCGTGCGGCACGGCGCCGACGAAGCGGACATGGTCGCCGAGACCAATTCGTGCGGCGTGCCGCTCGAGCCGGTTCCGCTCGCCGCCCCGGTCATGGCTCGCCCCGTCCCCGCTGTCGTCGCCTGCGATGACGACGGCGAGATCCGCGAATTCCGGGCGGCTCCGCAGCAGGGCCGCAGCGTCGAGCAGGATCTGCGCTCCCTTCAGGGGCTCGAGCCGCCCGGCGAAGAGCGCTACCCGCGCACCCTCGAGACCGAGACTCCGCCGCAACCCTGAGCCGTCGTGCTCGGCGAAGAGGCGGGGATCGACACCGGGTTGGGCCACGCAGATCCGGTCACGCGACGCGCGGTACAGGCGGATGAGGTCCTTCGCCTCGGCGGCACTCGCGGCAACCAGGCGATCGGCCTGGGCGGCGAGCTCACCCTCTGCTTGCGCCCGCAGTGCGTCCAGCGGCAGGCCGGCGCGTGCCTTGGTGAGTGCGAGGGTGTGGAACGACTGCACCCAAGCGACATCCCACTCCTCGCGGAGCCGGCGCCCGACGAGTCCGCCGTGCCAGTAATGGCCATGGATGGCGCGATACGAACGACGCTCCGACTCCGCATGGCGGATGGTGGCGTCGGTGAAATCGTCGAGGAGCGCGCGCACATCCTCCTTGCGGAGCGGCGCGGGCGGTCCCACCGGGAGGCGCACCAGCCTGCTCAGCGGCGCGATCAACTCCTCGTCGGGACCGGGTCCGTCGCGACGAACGAACACGTCGGTGGGCACGCCGCGAAGCGAGAGTCCTTCACAGAGACGGCGGATGGCGAGGTTCATGCCGCCGTTCTCACCGCTGCCCAGATCCGACAGCGGCGATGCGTGAACGGAGATGACGGCGACCGCCCGCGAGCCCTGGCGCATGGCCTCAAGTGTACCCACCGGCCCCTTGGCGAATCCGCGCGGACCCGGCGCATACTCGACACCACAACTGAATAACGCTCCGGGTGACGGGAAGCCGGTGAAGGTCCGGCGCTGTCGCGCAACTGTGAGCGGGGAGTCGGCGGCCATCGGGCCACCGGGAGGTTGATCTCCCGGGAAGGCGGCCGTGTTCGGCATCGATCCGCAAGCCAGGAGACCGACCCGAGGCGTCGACCTCCACCCCCGCGCACGACGGGAGGAAGCCTCATGCGGCGAGGACGACTCCGGCAAGGGTGGGGTCCCCGTTCGCCGCGTGGGGTGCCGACATGGGCAGGACCAGGAGGGTCGCCGCCTTGGCGACCACTGGAGCAACAGGCGTAGCGCTGCTCGCCTTCGCTCTCGGAACCAGCAGCGCAGACACGCAAGTGGACCCCGCATCGCGGGCGATCCTCTACCTGCAGGGGCAGCAGTCGGGGAGTGACGGGTCGATCCCGGTGGGGGCGAGCACCGATGCGGTGAGCGAGGAGTACGCGATCGGGGCGGCCGCCGCCGGCTACGACCCCAGCGCGCTTCGCCACGGCTCGGGCCCCTCGGTCATGGCCTATCTCGCCGCCCATGCCGCCACCGCCTGCAGCTCCGCGGGCGCCTGCGGTGAGCTGCTCCAGGCGGTCGCCGCCGCCGGGCTCAACCCCGCCTCCTTCGGGGGCGTCGACCTGCTCATCACCCTCGACGGGTTCTACACCGCCACCACCGGCGTCTTCGGCAACGGCGAGGCATTCATCCAGACCCTCGCCGTCCAGGGCCTGATCGCGGCGCGCCAACCGGTGCCGCTCGCCGCCCTCCATCACCTCGTCGCCGCCCAGGACAGCGATGGGGGCTGGGACTACCTGCTCATCAAGGACGATCCCAACGGGTCCACCAACTTCGACACCAGCGACACCAACTCCACGGCCATGGTGCTCATGGCCCTGGACGCCGCCGGGGTGCACAGCCAGGACCGCTCGGCGCTCGCCTGGCTGCACACCCAGCAGGACGCTGACGGTGGCTTCCCCTACCAGGCCGGGTCGGGCTCCGATCCCGATTCCACGGCGCTCGTCCTCCAGGCGCTGATCGCCACCGGGCAGAACCCGGAAGCCCCCGCCTGGGCGCCCGGTGGGCACGCGCCCCTCGCCGAGCTGATCGCCACCCAGGACAGCAACGGTGGCTTCACCTTCCCGGGCAACACCGCCCCCGATCCCTTCACCACCGCCCAGGTCCCTCCCGCCCTGGAGCTGCAACCGTATCCGGCACACGTTGTCTTCACCCACGGCTTCACACCGGCGACCGAGGCCTCCGCCGGGACGGGCTCGCTGCTCTACCTGCAGGGGCAGCAGTNNCAGGTCCCTCCCGCCCTGGAGCGAGCCGCGTACCCGCTGACCTGCGGGGCTGCCCGCTGCTTCCTTCTCGGGTCCACCTTGAACGGGCCATCGCCGACCCCAACACCCACGCCCACGGCGAAGCCAACCCCGAAGCTCACCCCGCAGCCATCTTCGACGCCCGGCCGGTCGACCCGCGAAGGCTCGCCGGCATCGCCGACGCCNNTGCCCGCAACCGGGCCGGCGACAGCGCCCGGCTCGCCAAACCCGACGCCGAGCCCTTCGCCGGCAATCGCGACAACACCGAGTGCGGCGAGCGGATTCCCGACCGCGCTCATCTACCTGATCGCGGCACTTGCGGCGGCAGTCATCGTCGCCGGCGTTACGGCCGGCGCCCGGCGCCGGCGCCGGGCGTGAAGGCCGCGTGACCCGACCCGTGCTTCGCCTCCTCCTGGCACTGCCCCTGCTCGTGGCCGGCGTCGGTGCGGCGTCGACCGTTGCCCGGATCGGCCCCGCGGCGCCGCTCTGCGCGCAGGCGGCGTACTCGCACCGTGTGGGACTGGTGGTGGAGCACGGCGACGGGCGGGTGGTCCGGCGATGCGTCGGGTTCGACACAC
>PKWB01000043.1 GCA_003131685.1 Candidatus Dormiibacterota bacterium | reverse complement strand
TCCGTCTCTTGACGGGCCACAGATCTGTCCTCCGTTGTTCCCGAGGATCGCCGACGCGCCCCCGGTAGCCGCTTGACTCCACTAACGCTGTTCGTCTAGTGTCGCACATGTCACTGTTAGGCGCATTACCAGACGGATGGTGTTAGAGATGAGTTTTACTCTGGAGGCGGCGGGTCTCGTCAAGAGGTTCGGCAAAACCCCTGCCCTCGACGGGTTGAACCTGACCATGCAGCCNNCCGAACGGCGCCGGCAAGACAACCTTCGTCAACCTTGTTGCCACGCTCCTCCACCCTGACGCGGGCACGCTCCGCGTCGGCGGTATCGACGTGGCACGCAAGCCCGCGGCGGTGCGACGCCTCGTGGCGCTCGCCGGCCAGTCGGCGGCGGTGGAACCCACGATGACCGGGCGCGAGAACGTCTTCATGGTGGCGCGTCTGTTCGGCGCCTCCGCGGGAGACGCCCGGCGCGACGCGGCGGGGGTCCTCGAGCAGATGGGCCTGACTGACGATGCCGATCGGACCGTCCGGACGTATTCCGGCGGCATGCGGCGCCGCCTCGACCTCGGCGCCAGCCTGGTCGGACACCCGAGGCTCCTTCTGCTCGACGAACCGACGACCGGGCTCGATCCGCGCAGCCGCCTCGAACTCTGGGACGTCATTCGTTCGCTGGTCGCCAGTGGCACGGATGTCCTGCTCACCACGCAATACCTCGACGAGGCTGATCATCTGGCGTCACAGATCGCCATCATCGACCACGGTCGGGTGGTTGCTGCGGGAACGCCTCGAGAGCTGAAGCGCCGGGCCGGGCGCAGCGTCGTCGAGGTGCGCGTGCGTGATCTCTCCGCGCTCGAACGCGTCGCGGCGACGCTGACGGCCATCGGCGATGGGCCGGCGACGATCGATCGGCCGACACACAGCGTTCGCGTCGCCCTCGGTGCCGGCACCGAACGAGTCTTTGCGGCACTGCGACCACTGGACGATACCGGTATCGCGATCGACGAGGTGTCGGTCCGGCAGCCAACTCTCGACGAAGCATTTCTCGCGCTCACCGGCGCACCCAAGGAGAACGTGACATGAGTAGCATCGCCATCGCACCACGGCGCGGCAACGCCGCAGGGCTACTCGTTTCCAGCGGGCAGATCGCGCGTCGCGTTCTGCGGAAATTCGTTCGCTCGCCGCAGCTCGTGATCGTGGGCACGGTGCAGGGCGCGATGTTCCTGCTCATCTTCCGCTACGTCTTCGGTGGAGCGATCGCACTTCCCGGCACCAGCTACGTTGACTTCGTGGTACCCGGATTCATCACCACCGGCGTGCTCTTCAACGCCATGTATGCCTCCGCGGGGATGGCCGAGGACATGAGCGCGGGACTCATCGCGCGCCTGCGGTCCCTGCCGATTCCGCGAAGTGCCGTGCTCATCGGCCGCGCAGTGGCTGATACGGGCATCCAGGTCTGGGGATTGGCGATCACGGTCGCGATCGGCTTCCTGATCGGCTTTCGTCTGCATGGCAGTTGGAGCGCCGCACTCGCAGCGGCCGCGCTCGTGATCCTCTTCGGATTCGTCTTCGAGTGGGTCTTCGTGCTCATCGGCATGGTCGCGGGATCAGCTCAGGCGGCCCAGGGCTTCGCGCTCATCGTTTTCCCATTCAGCTTCGTGTCATCCGCCTACATCCCGGTCGCGACCATGCCGTCCTGGATGCGCGGATTTGCCGAGAATCAGCCGATCACCGTGATGGTGAACGCGGTGCGGACCCTCACGCAGGGCCACCCCGCTGAAGCACTCCTCGGTCATCCCACGTCGTATTTCGTGGTCCGCTCATTGATCTGGTCAGCCGGACTGATCGCGGTGTTCGCACCACTCGCGGTCGCCAAGTACCGGCGCGGCTGAGCGCGTGGGATCAATCGCCGTTAGATGCTCGCGTCGGCGGACGCCCGGCGTACGGCGTCCACCGACCGACGCACGTCGTCGGCATCGGTCGACCAGTTGCTGACCGAGATGCGAAGGACGTCCCTGTCGCGCCACCGAGAGCCCGACATCCACACGGTGCCATCCGCGATCAGTCGAGCGGTCACCGCTCGGGTGCGCGCATCGTCGCCAAATTCGACGCACACCTGGGTGTATACAACGTCGTTGAGCACCCGGGCGCCGTCGATGCGGGCAATCCCCTCGGCCATCGCCCGAGCGTGGCCGGCCAGCCGCTCCACAAGCTCGGCAACCCCGGAGCGCCCCAACGATCGAAGCGCCGCCCATACGGGAACGCCCCGTGCCCTTCGTGAGAATTCCGGGACCTTCTCGAGGGGATCGCCGGGACCCGGGTCGTCGGAGATCAGGTAGCTGGCATGCGCCCCGAACGTGGAGCGCATCGCGACCGGGTCCTCGACGATCGCGATCCCGCAGTCGTACGGAACGTTGAGCGTCTTGTGCGCGTCGGTCCCCCACGAATCCGCGCCCGCTACCCCAGCGACGAGGTGACGCAGGGATGGCGCGGCCGCTGCCCAGAGGCCGAAGGCGCCGTCAACGTGCACCCAGGCCCCGTGCCGATGTGCGATCTCAATAGCGGCCTCGAGCGGATCGAATGCGCCGGAGTGCACGTTGCCGGCCTGAAGGCATACGACCACGGGGGTCCCGCTGTCCACGGCCTTCAGTGAGTCGGTGAGCGCATCGACGCGGATCCGCCCCTGCTCGTCGGCGGCCACGAGTGTCGGGCTGCCGAGCCCAAGGTAACGCAGCGCGAGGTCGACCGTGTCATGGCGCTCCTCTCCGGCGAGCACTCGTACTCTCGGCGCATCGCTCAGCCCATCCCGCGCGACATCCCAGCCTAGCCGAGAGAGCACCGCGGTCCGGGCCGCCCCCAGGCAGGTGAAGTTCGCCATGGTTGCGCCGGTGACGAAGCCGACGTCCGCTCCAGATGGGAGACCGAGCAAGTCGAGCAGTCAGCCCGCCGCCGCCTCTTCCGCCGTCGCGGTCGCCGGCGTCGCATAGCGCATCCCCGTGTTCTGGTCCCAGGCGCTCACGAGCCAGTCGGCAGCCAGCGCAGCAGGAAGGGTTCCGCCCATCACCCACCCGAAGAAGCGACCCGACTGGATGGCCATGAGCCCTGGTGCGGCCAGTGTGGCGAGCAAGTCGATGACATCCTCGGGCGGCGTGGGACCGTCTGGCAGCGGACTGTTGAACCCCGCGAGCAGCTCAGCTGCGGTGGCGTTCGGCCACGGAGTCCAGCCACGCCCGCGCGTGCTCGGCAGCTCGGGCGAGCGCCGGGTCGTACGAGTCGCTCCGGAAAGACATTGTCCGCCTCACTCAACCAGCGTCGTCGCCGATCTACCGAGACTGCTCATCGCCCACCAGTCATGCTCGCGCCCCGTGTGGCACCCGACTTCGATGACGCATTTGCGAGCAGCCGTTCAACCCGATCCAGCCATGGGCGTGCCCCGAGCGGCTCGAACAGCGCACGCGACTCGAGAGCGAACCCTGCCGCGTCTTCGTGGCGGCCCAGGCTGTCGAGCCATTCGGCGAGCTCCACCAGTGTCACACCGCGTTCGAATGGCATCCGGAGATCGCGAAACTCCGCGATGGCCGCCGTGAAGCCCGCCTCGACGGAGTCAAGGTCATCACGGAGCGCATGGACGCGCGCCCCAAGGCGTGCGACCTGGCCGCGAAGTGAAGGAGTGACGAGCCCGGGACTGGCCCGGTGCACCACTTCCAGCATCGCTTCAGCGGCTTCGAGGTCACCGAGTTCGAGCGCGGCATCGGCACCCTGCGCGATGGCCCGCTTGATACCGATGTCCGTCAATCCAAGGACAGGAAGATGCTCGAGGACCTGCTGGGCTATGGACAGAGCTTCGCCGCGCTTGCCTTCGGCGTTGAGCAACTCGGCTTCGACACACCCCATCCGAGCCCGGATCTCATCATTGTGTTCATCGATGCGCGCCTTCGCCACGTCGCATACCCGGCGTGCAGTCTCGAGGTCGCCTCGGCGGACGTGTATCGGCACCAACTCGCCAAGCCGAACAGATGCCCACTGCATCGCCTCCAGCTCTTCGGCAGCCACAGCTTCATCCGAGAATGCGAGTGCCTCCTCCCAACGGCCCAGCGCGATAAGCGGGGTAACGTTCCCGAGGAGTGCCGTGAGTTCGCTGGCGCGGTCGCCCTTTCGGCGAGCGAGTTCCAGCATCGTCCCGGTCAGCTCGACCACCTCCCGGTAGCGGTCTGAAGCTTCGAGTGACACAGCCAGGTTGTTCCAGGCGCGAAGTGCAGCAGTCGTGAAGTCGCCCTCGATCGCCACCGCCAGCGCACGACGAAGCAAGGTCACCGCCTCATCGGTCCTCCCCTCTCGCGAGATCCAGACTGAGCGGCTGCTCAAGGCCTGGGAGTACACCTCGTGGAGCTCCAGCTGCTCGGCGAGGCGCAGCGCCTCTTCGAGCACCGGGACCGCCTCCTGATTGCCGGCGAGCGCCAGGAACCGCCCGAACTGACCGGTGACCAGAGCATAGGCAGCGTCCGGTTCGTCGCCGGCGAGCACATCGTGGGCATGTCGCGCACTCTCGATGGCCTGATCGAGGTGGGCCTGTTGGAAGGCGATCTCAGCCAGACCCGCCTCCGCGCGCGCAGCCGGGTGGGACTGACCGGCCTCTTCAAAGAGTCGCTTCGCCTCCGTGACGAGCCCCGCCGCCCGTTCCACGTGCCCGAGCTGGAGGGCCATGCTGCCGGCGCGTTCGAGCAGCGCGGCGCGTTCTGTCGACGCGACGCTGAGTTCGGCGGCCCTCTCGAAGTACGCGCCGGCCTCCGCCGGCGCCGCAAGCGAGGCGGCTCGCTCACCGGCGCGAATGAGCATTCCGTGGGCAAGGTCGCGGATCTGGGGCGCGTCCTCCGCATCGGGCGCAAGGCGATGAGCCTCGAGATAATGCGACGCCACCACCTCAACCACCTCCTCCCCGTCGTCCGATCCCCATGCCACCTGCAGGAACGAGGCAACCCTGAGGTGCATCGCTTTGCGGTCCTTCTTGGGCAGCGTCTCGTAGGCGACGGTTCGCACCAGGTCCTGCAGGAACCCGTACTGGCCCCGCTCCGGCGAACGGGGGTCCGCCTGGACCGTGAGGACCTCCTTGGCCACGAGTGCAGCCAGTACCGGCTCGATCTCGCGCTCTTGAAGCCCGGACACCGCAGCAAGCGCCACCGGGGTGCAGGTCTTGCCGAGCACAGACGCCTCCTGAATCAGACGCCGCTCGGCTGCGGTCAGGAGGTCGAGCCGCGCCGCGATCAGGGCGTGCAGTGTCTCCGGGACTTCGAGATCCTCGACCGCACCGGTGGTGCGATACACCGGGCCCTCCTGCACCACCAGCTTGCGGTCGAGGAGCATGCGAACGGTCTCGACTGCATAGAGCGGCACACCCTCCGCCCGGTCGAGGATCTTCGCGGTGAGTTCCGCGGGCAGTCCGGGCACGAGTCCGGTCAACAGGCGTTGCATGTCGCGCGCGGGCAGCGGTTCCAAGGAGATTGAGGTCGCGTTGCGCTTGGGGCCCGCTCCCGTGTCGTGGCCAGGGCGCGCCAAGGTCATCACGAAGATCGGAAAGGCACGCGACCAATTCAGCAGATAGTCGATGAATTCCAGCAACGACGGTTCCGCCCACTGCAGGTCTTCGAACACCATGACCACCGGGTCGCTGGCGGCCAGGCGCTCGAAGAAGAGACGCCACCCGGCGAAGAGGTCCGACTTGTCGGACGCGGTGTGCTCCTCGAGGCCCAGGAGGTGCGCGAGCCGGGGCTCGACGAACCTCCGGTCGGTCGCGTCCGATACCGCGTGCTCCACGGTCTCCCGGAGCTTGTTCATGGCCGAGGTCCGATCTTCACCCTCGGTGATACCCGCACGTCCACGCACCATCTCGGCGAGTGCCCAGTAGGTGACGCCCTCCCCGTATGCGAGGCAGCGACCGCGATGCCAGCGGAACAGGCGCTGGAGTCCGTCCATGTACTTGAAGAACTCCCAGCTCAACCTGGACTTGCCGATGCCGGCAATCCCCGTCACCTGAACGAGATGCGCCCGGCCGTCGTCACCGCTGGCGAGGAAGAGGTCCTTGACCAGCTTGAGCTCCCGCTCGCGCCCGACGAAGGGCGGCTCAAGCCCCTCCGATTTCATGAGGCCGCCCACGCCGGCGACGACACGGTTGGCCTGCCACAGGTGCACAGGTTCGGCTTTGCCCTTCAGCGTATGGACGCCGGCGTCGCGGTATGCGATCGCGGCATCGGTCGCGCGCTTCGTGGACTCGCCGACAAACACGCTGCCCGGCTCTGCGGCGGACTGGATGCGGGAGGCCGTGTTGACGAGGTCCCCGGCCACCATCCCCTGTCCGATCGCGCCCAGGTTGACCGCGGCTTCCCCGGTGAGGACGCCGGCCCTCGCACGGAGTTCCGGTGCGCCCGTTTCGCTGCCGAGCTGGGTCACAGCGTCAACGACCTCGATCGCGGCGCGGACCGCGCGCTCGGCATCGTCCTCCCTCGCCACGGGGGTTCCCCACACCGCCATCACCGCGTCGCCGATGAATTTCTCCACAACGCCGCCATAGCGACCCACGATCGTCTGGCAGGCCTCGAAATACCTGGTCAGGAGTTCGCGCACCTCCTCGGAATCGCGCGTCTCCGAGAGCGTCGTGAAGCCGACGAGGTCGGCGAAGAGTACGGACACATGGCGGCGCTCAGTGCGCGACGAGTTGGCCGTGGCTTCAGGGTTTGCGGCGGACCTGGCATGGGGTTGCAGATCCACGATTGCGGGAGGGGCCAACACCGCGAGGGGACCCCCGCAATCGCCACAGAACCGCGCCCGGGGCGAATTGGCAGCCGCGCACGCAGGACACGACACAGCAAGCGGCGCTCCGCAGTCGCCGCAGAACCGCCGCCCAGTCTCGTTTTCACCGCCGCAGTTGGCGCAAGTCACGGCGGCTCCTCTCTTGTCCAGCTGGGGCGAAGCCTACGACTTCGCGCCTGGTCGCGCCATTGTCGCCTGTCGTCAGTCTCTTTCCCGGAAGGTTGACCGCGCGAGGCTCGCGGAGGACGCACTGGCCCAGCGCCTCCATGCGCCACGAGAGTGCGGCGGTCGGGGGTCCGCTCGGGGCGATGCCTCCGTCAATCTCGCTGACATGGCGGACGGCGTACTCGGCAACTGCTTCGACGATTTCCGCCTGGCTCGCTTCCTCGAACGCGGCGAGGTAGCGGTTATGCCCTTCTCAAGGCGAACCTTGATGGGTGCTTGGGTTGCGCTGGCATTCGGTGTTCCTCAGTCACCGAGACCATCAGCAACCTCGCATTGAGGCGACGCGCCATTCACGGCGCGGACGAGCAGGTCGTACAGCGTTGCCCTCTCCGCCGCGCTCAGGGCGCTGAACAGATCGTCCTCGATGACGCGGAGCCGACCGTAGGCCAGACAAAGCTCGTCCTCGCCGCGGGGTGACAGCTCGACGATGTGGCGGCGGCGATCGGTGGGATCCCGACGTCGGGTGATGAGCTGACGCTCCTCAAGCTCGTTGAGCAGGCCGACGACATTGCTCGGATCCAGGCTCAGCGAGTCCGCGCACGCCTGCTGGCTCGTGGGTCCGCCCTCACTGAGCAGCCTCAGCGCGATGAGATGACGGGGTCGAAGCCCCCCAGGCTCCAGCGTCGCCTCGCCGGAGCGACGGGCAGCGCGCGCGAGGTGGTCAACCAGGGGCAGCAGCTGCTTGTCGGCCAACATTTTGGTGGCGGCGCTGGCTTCGGTCTGAGTGTTGCTCATGAACCAACAGTATATCTGCACCTTGCTACTTGCGTTATACAAATGGTTTGTGATATACAATCCATATCTGAACCACCAACCAAGGAGTGTCCGCCATGACCACGACAGCAGCACAGACCATCCCCGGCTACGTCGTCGGCACCTGGACGATCGACCCGACCCACTCCGAAATCGGGTTCTCAGTACGCCACATGATGGTCAGCAAGGTTCGCGGCAAATTCACCTCCTTCAGCGGCGAGATCGTGACCGGCGAGTCCCTGCTCGACTCGAGCGTCACGGCCACCATCGATCTCGGTTCCATCGATACCGGGAACCCGGATCGAGACAAGCACATTCGCGCAGCAGATTTCCTCCAAGTCGACCAGTACCGGACGATGAGCTTTCGTTCGACTGCCGTTCGCCGCGATGGCGACCACTACGCGCTCGACGGCGAGCTCACGCTCAAGGCTGTCACCAGACCGATCACGCTCCGACTCGACCTGGGAGGCTTTGCGACCGACCCGAGGGCGGGCACCCGCGCCGGAGCCACTGCCGTCGGCCGGCTCAACCGGCGTGACTTTGGGGTCGACTTCAGCACGATCCTCGAAGCCGGCGTCGTCGTCGTCGGTGACCAGGTGGATCTCCAGATCGAGATCGAAGCGAAGCTGAACACGTAACGCACAGCGTGCGGCGATCCTGGTGATGTGATCGGCTCATCCATGGAGGTGAGGACATGAACGGAGTTCGCATCGGCGATTACGGCCACGACATTGAGTTCGGTGTCTTCATCACACCGGCGGCCGAATCGGCGGATGAGGTGGTTACCTGGTCCGAGCTCTCCGAGGAGGCGGGGTATGACCTTGTCACGTTCAACGACCATCCCTACTCGGCGGTCCGGCTGGACGCCTGGACGCTGATGTCCTTCGTGGCCGCGCGCACGAACCGCGTGCGACTGTCGGCCAACGTGTTGAGCCTGCCGCTCCGGCCACCGGCCGTGGTCGCGCGAGCTGCCGCGAGCCTCGATGTCCTCAGCCACGGACGCTTCGAGCTCGGCATCGGCGCGGGCATGGCCTGGGACGCCATCGAGACGATGGGAGGGTCTCGCCTGGGCCCAGGCGAGAGCGTGGAGGCGCTCGAGGAGGGCATCCATGTGATCCGCGAGCTGTGGGACACGGGTGCGTCGGGCGACGCGCGGTTTGAGGGCCGGCATTATCGGCTGGCTGGCGCCGCCCGCGGGCCAGCGCCGGCGCACGACATTGGCATCTGGGTCGGCGCATTCAAGCCCCGCATGCTCAGGCTGGTCGGCCGGCTCGCCGACGGCTGGTTGCCGACAATCGCCGGTTTCAAACCCGGCGAGCTCAGGGCGGGCAACGCCGCGATCGATGCCGCCGCTGTGGCGGCCGGCCGCGAGCCCCATGCGATCCGGCGCCTCCTTAACGTGGGCCGGGTCGACGCGACCGCACGAGACACGGCCGCGGAGCTCACCAGGCTCGCGCTGCAGGATGGGATCGGCACCTTCATCGTGACGGTGACCGACCCTCGCGCGATTGTGAACTTCGCGGCTGAGGTTGCGCCCCGCGTGCGTGAGGCGGTCACCGAGGCGCGTCGGCGCGGGCCGGGCGATTCAGCTGGGGGAGCCGCGCGTACCGCGGTTGGTGTCAGCGCGCCGGCCGAGCTTGCGGAGGTGATTGCTGAAACTGTTGTCGACGGGCTTGGGGTCACCCCGGCGCCCGACGAAACAACCCATCACAGCGACCGGTCCCCGTGGAACGAGTCGACACGGCCGCGGCGCGACCGTCTCGGTTCAACGGTCAGCTATAGCGACGCGGGGCGCAGCGCTTCCAAGGCACTGGTCGGAGTGCACAACATGCTCCGGGAGGAGTTGTCGGAGCTACGGGATATCCTGCAGCAGGTACGCGACGGCGCGATGCACGCCGCGGACGCCAGGGGGGCGTTGAACGAGATGGCCTTGCGCCAAAACGACTGGACGCTGGGAACGCTCTGCTCCCGCTACTGCGGCGTCGTAGCAGCGCACCACAGCGGCGAAGACTCCGTGCTGTTTCCCCACCTGGCGCGCCGCGAACCGCAGCTCAAACCAGTGATCGATCGGTTGACCGATGAGCACCTCGTTATCCACGAGGCGATTGAGCAGGTCGACCACGCGCTGGTTCAGCACATGACGCGACCGGAGGGTCACGATGCCATCCAGGATGCGATTGACTTCCTGACCGACGCCCTCCTGTCACACCTTGCGTACGAGGAGCAGGAGCTGGTGGAGCCGCTCGCGAGGCTCGGCTTCCATCCCGGACAGGTGCCTGACGGCGCAGGGGCAACTCCATGAGCGTGCCGGAGCAGCATGGAAGTTCGGGAAGGCGGCGCGGGAGGGGGAACGAAGACCGTCAGGACTGGATGAAGGCCAGCAGATCGGCGTTGATCGTCTCGGCTTGGGTGGTCGGCATGCCGTGTGGGAATCCGGGGTAGGTCTTCAGCGTCCCGTTCTGGACGAGCTGCGCGGACAGCGGGCCGGAGTCGCCGTAGGGGACGATCTGGTCGTCATCTCCGTGCATCACCAGCACGGGCACAGTTATCTTCCTGAGGTCCTCGGTGAAATCGGTCTGAGAGAAGGCAACTATGCCGTCGTAGTGTGCCTTCGCTCCCCCCATCATCCCCTGCCGCCACCAGTTCTCGATGATCGCTTCCGAGGGTTCGACGCCGGGCCGGTTGAAGCCGTAGAAGGGTCCCGACGGCAGGGCTCGGTAGAACACGGACCGGTTGGCAGCCAGCTGGGATTGCAGATCGTCGAACACGCTCTTCGGCAGGCCGCCGGGGTTGGCGTCGGTCTGCACCATGAGCGGCGGNNCTCACCGTGCCGCGCGATGTAGCGGACGACCTCGCCGCCACCGGTCGAGTGGCCGACGTGAACGGCGGCGTGGAGATCGAGATGTGCGGTCAGCGCGGCCAGGTCATCGGCGTAGTGGTCCATGTCGTGACCATCGCCGGTCTGCGAGGAGCGGCCGTGCCCACGCCGGTCGTGGGCAATGACCCGGTAGCCATGGTGCAGGAAGAACAGCATCTGGCCGTCCCAGTCGTCAGCCGAAAGCGGCCAGCCGTGACTAAACACGATCGCTTGGCCCGACCCCCAGTCCTTGTAGAAGATCTCCGTGCCATCGGTAGTGGTGATCGTGCCCATCGAAATTGGCTCCACTGCAACGAAATCGAGTGCCGAGGAAGGGAATCGAACCCTTACGCCCTTACGAGCACAGCGCCCTGAACGCTGCGTGTCTACCAGTTCCACCACCTCGGCGAGATGCCCGCAGATGGTATCAGCGGCCGAGCGCCCTGCCCAGCCGAATCCGCGCCTACGGGGGCTGCCACGCGGCGATGTCGTCGTATCGGGCGGACTCCGGCCCGACCGACGGCATCGGAGCAACCGGCGCGGGCGCTCTGAAGACGACGGATACCCGCGGCGTGTACAGAAAGACGGCGGGGGCATCGTCGGCGACCAGCGCGGCGACCTGGCCGGCAGCTCCGATCCGTGTGGCGCGCGAAGGGGATTCGGCGAGCATGTCCAGCGCGGCATCGAGGAACGGGTCCGGCGTACCCCCGGACATGTTGTAGCCGTGCGGCGGGGCGGCGCTGGACCGCCAGAAGGCGCTGACATCCGGATCCGGCACCGGGTTCCACACGTCGATCGCGAGTTCGAAGTGCCCGCTGTCCAGCGTGCCGTTGAGGAAAGTCTGCGGAGCCACCCCGCTGACGGTGACCTGCACGCCGATCCCAGCGAGTTGGGTCGCAACCTCGTGCGCCACCACCGGGAGCGGACCGATGTTCGGTACGACCAGCGTGAATGCGAGTTGCGTCGAACCGTTGTGACGGATGCCGTCGGCACCGGGAATCCAGCCGTTGGCCTGGAGCAGCGATGCGGCCGTCGAGGGCGAGATCGCCTCGGTGGCCGGCGGTCCGACCCAGGGGATCCCGGCCGAGAACGGTCCGGTCTGGATCACGCCGCCCCGGCCGTTGAGCGCTCCCGCGACCAGCGTGGTCCGATTGATGGCAATGCCGATGGCATGACGCACGACCGAACTGGCGAGTGCCGGCACCCGCTCGTTGAACATCAAGTCGACGAAGGCGGGGGTTGTCATCGTCTCCGCCTGCGCGCCCTTCACGTTCATGAGCGTCGAGAGCTCCGCGGGGGTCGTCGCCAGGAGGGCACCGATACTGCCATGCGAAAACGCATACGACGCATCGGCAAACCTTACGAACAGACGGAGTTCGTAGGTCTTGATGGTCGGGCGCACGGCGGCATGCGGATTGGTTTGAAGCAGCACAGCCAGGGGTCCGGCCGACTGCACGTCGTAGGGACCGGAGGTCGGCAGCGGAACGGTCGGGTGGGTCGCCGCCGCGAGCAGCGCCGGCGCGCCCATCTCGCCGAGTGGAAGAATGGGCATCTGGGTGAGCGTCGCCGCAAACGATGCGCGCGCGGTTGGCAGCGTGAACACAATCGTCGACTGCGCCGCGGCCACCTTCACGCCCCGCAGGGCGGTCGCGAGGTTGGCATCACTCGCCTGGGGTGAGAGCGCAAACCGGTCGGTCGCAAGGACATCGGACGGTGTGATCGGAGCGCCGTCTGACCATTCGAGGTTGGGGCGAAGCGCAACCGTGTACACGAGGCCACTGCCGCTGACCGACCAGGACGCGGCGAGGTCGTCCGTCGGATATCCGGTGCCGTCGAGCTTGAGCAACGACCGGTAGAGCAGATGGCCGACGTCCACAACGGCCGGATCGGAGGCGTCAACCAGCGGGTTCAGCGACATCGGCCGCTCGGCAACCACGAGCCCCTCGGTGAACTGGGGTCCGCCGATCAGCCCAAAGTGCACCGAGAGCGCGAACCCGAGTGCTCCCGCGGCGACCAGCACGAGTGCCGTCCCCGCGATGATCTCAACCGGCCGATGCCGGCGAAGCCACCTTACTTGGTGACGTAGGTGGCGAGGATCGAGACGACGACGAACAGCGCGATCATCGCTGCCGAGAACCGCAGCAGGCTGGCCTCCAGGCCGCGCCGGCGCCGGTACCCGCCGCCCGAGTCTCCTCCACCACCGATGGTTCCGCCGAGGCCGGTTGACTTCGGGGTCTGCAGAAGGATGCCAAGGACCGCGAGGATCCCGATCACCACTTGGGCCACGGCGAGGGCGGTCTTCACGCAACAACGCCTCCTTGACAACGCATCTCGCCGAGTATAGGTGCATCGGCGCAATCCGTTCCCTGTCGCAGCTCGGTGCCGCCACCCCGGAACCTACGCCGGTTTGTGCTACTGTGTCCGCGAAATGTACCGCCTGCGTATGTCGTTCGGGTCGCTCTGGCGCTGCGGAGTCGCGGCGCTCGCCGCCGCCGCGGTGGTGGTCGGATGCGCGCAGGTTCAGGCGTCAGCCGTCCATCCACCTCCACAGGCGCACCTGCTGGGACCGGCACCGCCGGTCGTGGTTGGAGCTGACCAGGTCACCCTGCTCCGCAGCGGGCCGGCAACCTTCGCGCGCTTGAAGTCGCTCATTGATGCCGCACGCGTGAGCATCCACGTCGAGATCTACGAGTTCGGCCAGCGCGGTCTCGCCGCCGCCTTGATCGCCGCACACGCCAGAGGTGTCGCCGTAACGGTCATCGACGAACCGTCAGAGCTCGCGAGCGTCACCACCGCCGCTCTGCTCCGCACCGCAGGCGTCGACGTCGTCGACTACCCCGTGCGCAAGCAGATGATCGACCACGTCAAGCTCCTCGTGGTCGACGCCGAAGTTGCGGTCGTTGGTGGCATCAACTGGGGGGTGAACTCGCCGGCGAACCACGATTACGACGCGGAGGTTCGCGGCCCGGTGGTGCGCAACCTCGATCGGGTCTTCGAACGTGACCTGGTCACGTGCGGCCGCGCCACGTCGGTGCCCGATCGCGTGAGCGATGCGGCGATCGACGTCGCCGCCACCCTGCCTGGCGCTGAGATCCGTCCACTCGCGCTGGGACTCATCGACGCGGCGCAGCACACGCTCGACCTCGAGCTCTTCGTCCTCACCGACACCGGTGTGGTCCACGCCCTCGAGGCGGCGTCGGTTCGGGGCGTCGCGGTGCGCGTGCTGCTCGACCCTTCGCAGCCATCGAGCGACCCCTCGTACGCCGCACTGGTCGCCGACGGCATCCAGGTCCGCTGGTATCGCAGTCGGGGCGAGTTGCTTCATGCCAAAGCGATCGTGGCGGACTCGACATCGGTGCTCTTTGGGAGCGCCAACTGGTCGGGCGGTGGTTTCGCGCGCAACCACGAGCTCGATATCGAGCTGAGCGCCGCGCCGCTGGTCGCCGCCGAGATGCTCGCTCAGATGAATCTCAACTGGGCCGCCAGTGCCTGAGGCCGACTTGACAAGCGACCGGTCTCGATATATCGTTGGCACATCGTATCAACCGCTACGGAGCGTATCGACATGACCAGAGAACATTCCCACCACACCCCGCATGACGAATGGGCCGCGTCGCCCCAGGACGCGGCGGCCCGCTTCCACCACCACGTCCGCGAGCACCTCGAGCGTGGCACCCGTGGTCGCCATCGGCGCGGATGGCCACCCTTCGACGCCCCGGACTTCGCCGCCGGCTTCGGCGGTCCACGTGGATTCGGCCCGCCCTTCGGTCCGCCGTTCGGCCCCGGCCGGCGCGCCGCGCGGGGCGACGTCCGTGCCGCGATCCTCGTGCTCCTGGCCGAGAAGCCATCGCACGGGTACCAGATCATCCAGGAGCTCGAGCGCCGCAGCAACGGCGCCTGGCGGGCGAGCCCCGGGTCGGTGTATCCGACCCTCCAGCAACTCGAGGACGAGGGCCTAGTACGCGCCGTCGAGGCGGACGGCGGTCGCCGGGTCTTCGAGTTGACCGACACCGGGCGCGAAGAGGCACGCAAGCTTGCAGCCGGTCCGGCGCCGTGGGCCGAGGCGGCCGGCTCCGTTGGCGGCGACCATCGCGATCTCCGCGACCAGGCCTTTCAGCTCCTCTCGGCCGTCTGGCAGGTCAGCCGCACCGGTGACGCGGCGCACATCGCCGAGGCGCGGACGATCCTTCACGAGGCTCGCCGCAAGCTCTATCTGCTCCTCGCGGGAAGCGAGTCGCCCTCCGAGAAGACCGAGGACTGACGACAGGCACGTGTCGCCGGGCTCACCGACCATAGGCCCATGACCGAGAGCACCGTGATCATCGACGCCGCGACCCGCTTCCTCCGGAGCAACGCTGAGCTGCTCGAGTTCGCCCGTCGTGGCGCCGGTGAGTCCGGTCAGGGGATCGAGGATCTGCTGTCTGATGCGGTCCGGAGGATCCGGCGCTCAGGCTTCGAAGCGATAGCGGAGAAACAGGTGGTCGCCGGACCGCCGTACCGAATTGATCGCCGCCCTCGGAAGGGCGGCGGGAGCAGCGGCCCATCCGTCGACGACGCCGGGCCGCGGTTGGTCGTGGTCGCGGCCGGCGATACGCGGGGAGACGGTCAGGAACAATTCGTTCACCACCCGATCCGCAAGCAGGCGGCCGAACAGTGACGGGCCACCCTCGCAAAGGAGCAATCCCGGTCCGAGCGCTCCCGTCACCGCCGCCACGATCCCGGCTCCACTGATCTCCGTCCCATCTCCCGCCTCGATGACGCTCGCCAGCGGATGCGCGGACCGAACTTTGGATGCGCCCTGTGCCGAGGTCACGATCATCACGCTGGTCGCCGGCTGATCGAGCGCGACGTTTGCCGGGAGATCGCCACTCAACGACACCACCACCAGTGGCGGCGGTTCGGCGGTTCCGGTTCGCTCCGCACGGTATGCCTTGATCGCCGCGGCGTCCTCGTCACCGGCAACGGACGCAGGCGTCCACTGATGGCCCGGAGTTGCCTGCAGATTGCCCGCACCGATCACGATGGCATCGGCACTTGCACGGAGCAGCCCCATGAGGTACCGGTCGGCCCGCGAGCTGCCGCTCAGCGTCGTCGAGTCAGTCCCGTCGGTCAGTCCGAGCGAGGCGACGCCATCAATGGACGCCACGAAGTTCGCGATGACGTAGGGGCGTGGCGAGTCCGGAAACCGCAGCGGACGCCCGTATACGCTCTCGGCCGCGAGCAGCTCACCGGTCGCGGCGTCGCTGAGAACTTCGAAAGCCGGCGGCACGAGACGCTTAGGCGGGGATCACCGGGGTGCCGGCGAGCACCTCGTCGAGCATGCGGAGAAAGCGTTGCACCTTCACGGGTTTGGTCAAGTATGCGTGAGCACCCGCGGCGATCAGCTGCTTGCGTCGACGCTCGGTCGCGTCAGCACTGCACATCACCACCGGAATACCGGCTGTCCGCGGGTCGGCGCGCAGTTGGGCGAGCACCTCGTCGCCCTGGATGTCGGGAAGATGCAGGTCGAGAACGATCAGGTCGGGGCGATGCTCGCGCGCGAGCTCCAGGGTGAGGCCACCCTGCATCGCGGTGAGAAGGTGGATCTGCGGACGCATCGAGAAGACCTCCTCCATCAGCCCGATGGTCGCAAGGTTGTCCTCGACGTAGAGGACCGTGCGCTCGGAGGCAACCACCGGGGTCACGACCGGCGCCTTGCGCCGGATGCGCGGCTTCGGCGCGGCCACGGGCGAGCGCGCGAGCCTGATCCAGAAGGTGCTCCCGACACCGCGCTCGCTGTCGACGCCGATGGTGCCATGCATCGCCTGGACGAGCTTGCGCGTCAGCGCCAGACCGAGTCCGGTTCCCGGGACCGTGGTGCGCTCCGCCCCCAGGCGCTCGAACGGCTGGAACAGTCGCCCCTTCTCATCATCGGTGAAACCTGGACCCGTATCGCGAACCGCGAGACGGATGAAGACACCCTTCTGCCCGACCATCGTCTGCGCGCCGGACGGCAGACGTGCGACCCGCTCTCGGACCGCCTCCACGAAGATGTGTGCATCAGTGCCCGAGTACTTCACGGCGTTCGAAAGCAGGTTGAGCAACGCCTGGATGAGCCGCTGACGGTCGGCGAGCACGTAGTCGCCCGCGCATTCCCCGAGGGATCGCGTGATCTTGATGTGCCGGCTCAGCGCGGACGGAGCAACCAGGCGAACGCACTCCTCCACCGTCGCCTCCAGCGGGATCGGTTCGAGCGAAAACGACTCGCGGCCCGACTCGATGCGCGCGATGTCGAGGACGTCGTTGACCAGGCTGAGCAGGTGACCGCTCGCCTCCTGGACTGCGGCGATCGCCTCGGTCTGATCCTCGCGCGGCTCGCGCATCTCGAGAAGATCGCTATAGCCGAGGATCGCTGTGAGGGGCGTGCGCAGCTCGTGGCTCATGCGCGAGAGGTACTCACTCTTGGCCTGCGACGCCTGCTCCGCGACGTCGCGGGCATCGCGCAGCTCCGCGGCCGCCACCTTGTCGGCGGTGACGTCGCGGCCGATCTCGATGACTGCGTCCGGCCGGCCGACACTGTCCTTCTGGAGCGCCCAGCGCACCGCCACGTGGATGCGCGCGCCCGACTTGGTCGTCTGGATGATCTCGCCCTCCCACCGCCCAACGTCCCGAAGAACGGTGAGGATGGCGTCGCGGCTCTCCGGCAGCTCCGAGCGGAGCAGCTCGCCCGGGTCGCGACCGATCGCCTCGTTGGGACCCCAGCCGTACAGCTCCTCGGCACCCTTGTTCCAGAAGGTGATCAGCTGAGTGCGGACGTTCCAGGTGGTGACCGAGTCGTACGCGAGGTCGAGCAGTTGTGAGCTCCGTCGCATCCGCTCCACGAGCATCACCCGGTCGAGTGCGGGAGCCAGCGCCGTCCCGTATTGGGTGAGCCGAATCGCCTCGTCACTACCGAAGAGCGGGGTGAGTGGTCCCGACGTGACCGCCATGACGCCGCGGCTCAGCTGGGCCTCGAGCACCACCCGGATGACGCTTCGCGATGTGGTCGGGTTCTTGGTCACCGCGCGCGTCCCCCCGTAGCCGGTCGTCTCGGAGACGAGCTTCCAGCCGGCGGCGCGGTCGAGGCCGTGCACGGCCAGCACCTCGCCGTCGTCGGTGGCGATAACAGCGCCGTCGGCGCCAACGAGCCGCGCGGCCCACTCGACGGCGCGCTCGGCGAGCCGCTGCCGGTCGGGCGAGTACAGGACGAGGTCGGTGAACGCCTCGCGGAAGTGCTCTTCCTCGCGCTGGCGCCACAGGCCGCGCAGCCAGCGGGGCGGTTCGAAGCCGACGTAGAAGAAGGGCAGAATCGCGAGCGCGGGGAGCACGACGGTGATCTCGGTGTGTTCGTGTCCGAGGATCAGATCGACACCGATCGAGAGCAGCAGCGCGGCGATCACGCCGACATACGCGATCGTGATCGAGCGCAGCCTGGCGCGCTGGACACGCGGCATCGCCGTCGAGATCGCCCACATCTTGACCGCGGGTTCGACGACGCACCCCAGCCAGACGGCCGCAAGCGCAAGCACTGCCAGTTTCTGCGGGGTCGTGCTGGCTCCGGCGGCCGAGATGCCTGAGACATCGACCAGGACCGCGGTCGCGAGGACCACAGCCGTGACCGCAGCCGTCACCACGGCGGGCAGCCGGATCATCGCCGCACGGAAACCGAAGAACGCCCACCCGGAGGCGATGAACAGGGTCAGCGAGACGCCGCTCGTCCAGGTCTTCCGGTCGCCGGTCAGCATGGTGGCGGCGACGGCAATGCCGCAGGCACAGAGCAGCACGATCGAGAGCGCGAGAAATGCGCGCGTGCGGTCGCGCTGACGCAGCCACCCGTCCACGGTGAGTACGCCCAGCAGCGTGCAGGCACCCCCCAAAGCCCACGACAGCACAAGGGTCGCAGTGCTCAAGGCACTGCCAGTATCAGCCCGAATCCGCGAATTGCCCCGACTTCACCGTTTTGTGAAGTCAGGAAACGAGATCAGCCGGACGTCGCCAGCGCCTCGACGACGGCATCGGCGACCTGGGACGTGCCCACAGCGGTGGGATCGTCCCGATCGGGCTTCATGTCATAGGTGACGTTGCGACCCTCGGCGATCACTCGCGCGATCGCGTTCTCGAGGCGGTCACCCGCGTCACCCTCGCCGATGTGTCGCAGCATGAGCATGCCGCTCAGCATCATCGCCATCGGATTGGCCTTGTTCTGGCCCGCGTACTTGGGAGCGCTCCCGTGCGTCGCCTCGAAGACGGCAACCTCGTCGCCGATGTTGGCTCCGGGAGCGAGACCGAGGCCTCCGGTCAGGCCGGCGCACAGGTCGCTGAGGATGTCGCCGAAGAGATTCGGCATCACCATCACGTCGTAGAGCTGGGGGTTCTGCACCAGCTGCATCGCCATGTTGTCGACGATGCGATCCTCGAACTCGATCTGCGGAAACTCGCGACTCACCTCCTCGGCAACCCGCAGCCAGAGCCCCTCGGTGTGCTTCATGATGTTTGCCTTGTGGACGGCGGTCACCTTGTGACGTGCGTTGTCCATCGCCCACTGGAACCCGAAGCGAAAGACCCGCCGCGAGCCAAAGATGGACGCAGGCTTGATGCTGATCCCGGAGTCGGGGCGGATCTTCCGTCCGCCCAGCCGCTCGATGTCCGCGATCAATTCGAGCGTTGCGGGATCGCCTTCCGCAAACTCGATGCCGGCGTAGAGATCCTCGGTGTTCTCGCGGATGACCACGAGGTCGACGTCCTGGTAGCGGCTGCGCACGCCGGGATATGACTTGCACGGTCGAATCAATGCGAAGAGGTCCAGCTCGCGGCGCAATGCCACGTTGACCGATCGAATCCCTTTGCCGATTGGCGTCGTCAGCGGTCCTTTGATCGCCACCTTGTTGCGACGGATCGACTCGAGCACGTGCGCCGGCAGCGGGTCGCCGTACTGCTCCATCACCCCGAGCCCCGCGTCGTGCACCTCCCAATCGATGTCGACACCGGTCGCGTCGATGACACGGCGGGCGGCGGCGCTCACCTCCGGGCCGACGCCGTCGCCGGGAATCAACGTGATCGTGTGTCGCGCCATGCTCATGCTCTCCTCAACGTGTGTGAAGCGGGAAGTCTGACAAACTGAGCCGCGTGTGGACCCGCGGGCTCGCGCGCTGGTACGAAGTGCACGGGCGGCATGAGCTGCCGTGGCGCGCAACCGGCGAGCCCTGGGCCATCCTGGTGAGCGAGGTGATGCTCCAGCAGACCCAGGTGGCGCGCGTCGCCGGCCGATGGGAGTCCTTCATGGCCCTCTGGCCGACACCGGAGGCCTGCGCGGCCGTGCCGCTCGCGGCGGTGCTGCGTGAATGGCAGGGCCTCGGCTACCCACGCCGCGCTCGGGGCCTCCACCACACGGCGAGAGCTGTCGCCGCCGATGGCTGGCCCGGCACCGAAGCGGGGCTACGGGCTCTGCCGGGCGTGGGCGCCTACACCGCGCGAGCGCTGCGGGTCCTCGCCTTCGGCGCATCGACGATCCCGCCCCAGGACGTCAACATCGCGCGGATCACCGCCCGAGCGGCACTCGGCAAGGAACCTCAGGACGTTCGTCAGCCGTCCATCGAAGAGCAGCTCGCTGCCGGGCGGCCGCGGTCGCTGAGTGCGCGAGCCTTCACGTACGCGCTCTTCGACGCCGGCGCGCTCCACTGCAGAGCGAGACCGCTGTGCCATGGATGCCCGCTGACCGCAACCTGCGCTTCGCGAAGCCGCCTCGCGTCGGCACCTCCGGACCGAGGACAGCGGGCGCCTCGGTACCACGGGAGCACGCGCGAGCTCCGGGGCGCCGTGCTTCGCGCCATGCTCGCGGACCCCGTCCCGGCGAGCATCGCGGAGCTCCAGCAGCGAGCCGGCGCGCCCGCCGCCGGGCGTACCGCGACCGATGTCGCGCTGATCCTCGACGCCCTGGTTCACGAGGGATTGGTGACCACGACCGCTCGCATGGTTAGGATCAATTGACGTGTCCACCTCCTCCGCGTACCTCGACCAGGTCGGCCGCGACCTCTGGGCTCGCGACGTCTTCACATTCATCCCCGATCGGGACCTGCCGCCGCCGCCCGAAACGATCACGCCGGGCAACGGCCCCCGCGTCGCGTTCGCCGGGTTTCCGTCTGACTTCAGCCTGGCGTTCCTCCTCCGCCTGCTTCAGCTCGACGTCCAGCCGGTCGGCATCATCACCTCGCCCGGCGCGCATCCGTCCATCCTCGGCGACAACGCCCTGAGCCGCATCGCCGACCATCTCGGCATCCCGCTCATCCGCGCATGGCGCATCAATGACGAGCACTCGCGTTTCGAGCTCGACGAGCTCGGTCTTGACGGTGTCGTGATGGCAAGCTTCGACCAGATCATCGGCGCGCGGGCGCTGGCCATCCCGAAGCACGGATGGCTCAACGTCCACCCCAGCCTGCTTCCCGCATATCGCGGCCCGGAACCCGTGTACTGGGCCATCGCCGACGGGGCGCCCATCACCGGCATCACCATGCACAAGGCAGCACCCAAGGTCGATGCCGGACCGATCCTCGCGCAAACGAGGGTGCCCATCCTTCCCGATGACACCGCCGGCACCCTCACCAGGCGCCTGGTCGAGGCTGGGATGCCCCTGCTTCCCCAGGCTGTCGAGGGGCTGCTCAACAACTCACCGGGGATCGACGTCGACATGTCCAACTCGTCCTACCGAACCTCGATCGGCCACCGGTCCCTCGAGGAAGCGGGGTCTGCCGAGGAAGCCGAGCGCATGGTCCGCGCCGGCGCGCCGAACATGCTCCCCTGGGTGATGCGCGACGGCCGCGCGGTCTACGTCAAGGCGGCCCGCGTCGCCGACGGCGCATCCAATGACGGTGTCCCGGTCCTCCACTACCCCAATGGCGACCTGGTGCTCCTCGATACCATGGACACCTGCGGCTGCCACCACAACACCAACGACTGTGCCCATCGCCGGACACAGAGCGTGACGGGTCGATGAAAGGGATGCGCAAATAGGGCGTCGCAGGCGAAATCGCCGGTTATGATCCAGCCGTGGTCGAAATCGGTTTCCCTGCTGTGCTCGTCGTCGAGGACGATGACGCCGTCCGCGGATTCCTGACCTTCGCGCTGGAGAGGGCCGGCCACGCGGCCTTCGGGGTGCGCACCGGCGAGGAGGCGATGGCGGTGATGCGGGACACCCCGGCAGCGGTGATCCTCATCGACGGCATCCTCCCCGACATGCACGGCATCCGTCTCGCCCGAGCGATTCTCGCGGACCCGGACATCGAGCCGGTGGCGATCAGCTTCGTCACCGGTGCGATCCGCGACGGCCGCCCCGCGCGAGCGGGAGTCGGCGCGCTCAGCAAGCCACTCCGGGCGCGCGACCTCGTCGACGCCGTCGAGATCCTGATGCGCTGGCGAAACGCCGGGAGCAGCCCCCTGGCCGAGCGCCAGGCTGCCCTCGCCGAGCTCGAGCACATCTTCCTTGTCGGCGCGTGAGCGCGGGCATCACGCGCACGGGACCATCGGCACATGAGTGAACCCCGCACGCTGTCGCTCCTGCCCTGGCAGGTCACGCTCGCCGAGTTCATCCAGAAGGCCGGTGAGGTGAAGGAGGACGGTGCGTGCTGCGCCTTCATCGTCGATCCCTCCATCCCCCAGGCTGCGCGCGGCGGCTACGCGTCGCTGGTGATGGCGTACTCCCGGGCAGACGAGCCGGTCTGCGTGCTCGACGGCGGTGCCGCGCTGGTGCTGGTTCGCGATGGTGGGATCGCCTCGGGCAAGTCCCTCGCCGAGCGCGTCTTCGTGCAGATGCGCCGGCTTGCCCTCGACCTCACGCTGACCGCCGGCGTTGCCCTGATCGGGGACGACCCGAGCCAGGCCGTCACCGCCGCTCGAGCCGCCGCCCTGTCGGTCCCCGCGGGTCAGGTCGGCACCGAGGGCTGACGCTGGACTCAGCTTCGGTGGGTGAGCACGGCGGCGATCCGCGTCGGGAGCTGGTCGCGCCGGAGCTGCTCGAGCGTCCGGGGAAGGGGGATCGACCAGTTCGGTCTCGCCACCTCGCCCGGCATGTTCGGCCGCCGCTCAGCAAGGCAGGCATCGTCGAGTGTCGCCACCACCAGCCTGCTCGGCGCGCGAGCGAGCGCGGCGTATGCGCGCTCGACGACGAGCGGCACCCGGTCGCCGTCGCTGACACCGGCGAGCCGGCGCAGCTTGCGGCGAACGCCGAGCTCGGCTCGGCGGCTGACCGGGCGACCGGTGGCTTCCATCTCGGCGAGGTCGGCCCCGGTCCAGAGCCCCGCTGCGGTCGGCAGATCGTGAGTCGTCAAAGCCGCGAGCGCCTGGGTCGGGTAGCGGTCCGGAGGCCGCGACTCAAACCACGCGAGCCGGTACGAGAGCAGCCCGCGCCGGTGCAATTCCGAGCGGACGCCTGATTCGACGGTGCCCAGGTCCTCGCCCACCACGCCGCAGCCGGCACGCACGCTCTCGAGCGCGAGGATGTCGAGCATCTCCCGCGCCGGATAGCGGACGTAGGCGCCGGCCGACGGATCGCGGGCGCCGAGCGGCACCCACCAGAGGCGGAACAGGCCCATGACGTGGTCGATTCGCACCCCGATGCCGGCGCCCATCATCCGGCGCATGGTGGCGATCAGCGGCCCGTAGCCGGCCGCGCGCAGCCGGGCTGGGTCAAACGGGGGGACTCCCCAGTCCTGGCCGGCGGGGTTGAAATCGTCCGGCGGCGCACCGATCCGGGCATCGGACGCAACCACGTCCTGCCAGAGCCACGCGTCGGCACCGTTCGGCGCAAAGCCGACGGCGAGATCGTGGACCAGGGGAAGCTCCCGGCTTGCGCGGCCGAGTTGCGTGTCGAGCGACCACTGCAACCAGCGGTGGAAGTCGACCCGGGATCGATCCGTGGTCATCAGCGCTTGAACCGCAGGGTCGCCAGAATGCCGGTACCGAGACGGCCATCGGGCCCAGGTGCCGAGATGACGTTCGGCGAGGACACAGAAGCACGCGTACCGCTCGAGGAGGATCCCTTCGCGGGCGACGTAGGCATCGAAATCGGTATCGCCCCGGAAGCGCGCCCAGAGCGACTCGAGCGCGCGCAGCTTGAGTGGCATCACCCGGTCGCGCTCGATGATCGAAGCGTCGCGCAGCTCCCCGGCCTTGCGGACGAGCGCGGCCACCTCGGGGTCATCGCGAGCACCGGGGAGGTCCTGAATCCGCAGATAGATCGGGTTGCGAAAGAGCCGGCTCGACGGGAAGTAGGGGCTCGGTTCCTGCGGTATCCCTGGGCGCACCGCATGCAGCGGATTCACCAGGAGCATGGCGGCCCCCTGCTTGCGCGACCAGGATCCGAGCGAGCGAAGGTCACCGAGGTCGCCGATCCCCCATCCCTCGCGCGACCGGACGGCGTAGAGCTGTGCGGCCCAGCCCCATCCCCGCAGCGTATCGGGAAGTGCGCACCTGCCGGGGCTCGTGACCATGGGCACGCGCCTCCCGTCACGCATCACCAGGTGGTGATAGCCGTACGGGGCGTCGCCGGCGAGCAGCGACCCGCCGGGGCGCTCGCCACCGTTTTCCAGCTCGATGCTCCGCACCCCCCTTGGCAATCGTGCCCCCGGGCGCAAGAACACGGGCGGCGCACCGCCGGGGTCGGCAGGACGCATGCAGGCCTCGACCGCGCGCACACGCTCAGCGCTCACCCTCCGGCGAGCGCCCGATGCATCCACGTACTCTCTCTGGACTCCCCACGTGGGCTGGCGGTCGCGTCGCGCGGCGCCGGTCATCTCGGGAACCCGAAATCAGCGAGCTGAGTGGAGTCATGACAGTTCCAGAGCCTTCCACCGCCGGACGCGCGCCCGGGAGCCGTGCTGCATGGCCCGGAACCGACGCCCCGCTCGGTGCGACCTGGGACGGATCGGGCACGAATTTCGCGATCTTTTCCGAGAGCGCCGAGGCTGTCGACCTGGTGCTGTTCGACGAGCGCGGTGCCGAACTTGCCACGCATCCGCTGGTTGAGCGCACTGATCTCGTGTGGCACGGATACATCGCCAACATCGGACCCGGCCAGCGCTACGGGTTTCGCGTTCACGGTCGCTACGCGCCTCATGAGGGGCTCCGTCACAACGCCGCCAAGCTTCTGCTCGACCCATACGCACGCGCGATTGCGGGTCGCTTCCGGCACGGTCGTGCGCTTTTCGGATATCGGCTCGGCAGCGACGACATGCGCATCAGCGGCGTCGACTCCGCGCCGGCAATGCCGCGTTGTGTGGTGGTGGATCAGTCGTTTCCGTGGGGTGACGACCGCCGCCCCAACACGCCGTGGTCCGACACCATCATCTACGAGCTGCACGTCAAGGGATTCACCAAGCGCCACCCCGGCATTCCCGATGCGCTCCGAGGCACATATGCGGGCCTTGCGCATCCGGCCGCCATCGAGCACCTCACGCGAGTCGGCGTGACCGCGGTCGAGCTGATGCCGGTGCATCACTGGTTCGATTCGCAACAGCTCGTGGAACGCAACCTCGTGAACTACTGGGGCTACGACTCGATCGGGTACTTCGCCCCGGAGGGGCGGTACTCGTCGTCGGGCACCAACGGTGAGCAGGTTCGTGAATTCAAGGCGATGGTGCGCGCGCTGCACGCTGCAGGACTCGAGGTGATCCTCGACGTCGTCTACAACCATACCGGCGAGGGCAACCACCTGGGTCCGACGCTGAGCTTTCGCGGCATTGACAATCCCTCGTACTACCGGCTCCGCGACGATGACCCACGCTTCTACTTCGATGTCACCGGCACGGGCAACAGCCTCAACGTCCGCAATCCGCACACGCTGCAGCTGATCATGGACAGCCTTCGCTACTGGGTCATCGAGATGCACGTGGACGGGTTTCGCTTCGATCTCGCCTCCGCGCTCGCGCGCCAGTTCTACGACGTCGACCGGTTGTCGGCCTTCTTCGACATCATCCACCAGGATCCGGTGCTATCGCGCGTCAAGCTGGTGGCGGAACCCTGGGACGTCGGTGCGGGTGGTTACCAGGTCGGCAACTTCCCGGTACGCTGGGCGGAGTGGAACGGGGCGTTTCGCGACACGGTGCGCGACTTCTGGCGGGGCGCGACCGGCATCCGGGATCTCGCCTACCGGCTCACCGGTTCGAGCGACCTGTACCAGGGTGACGGCCGCCAACCGTCGGCGAGCATCAATTTCGTCACCGCGCACGACGGCTTCACCCTCTGCGATCTGGTCAGCTACAACGACAAGCACAACGAAGCCAACGGCG
>PKWB01000014.1:2652-3489 GCA_003131685.1 Candidatus Dormiibacterota bacterium | reverse complement strand
GTGAAGATCTGGGTCATGCCCACCTTGCGGGCGAGAATCCCTTTGCTCACAGCTTGATCTCGATGTTGACGCCGCTCGGGAGGTTGAGGCGCATGAGCGCGTCGACGACCTTGGGGTTGGCGTCGAGGATGTCGAGGATCCGCTTGTGCGTGCGCATCTCGAACTGCTCGCGCGAGTCCTTGTCGATGAACGGCGAGCGTATGACCGTGTACTTGTTGATGGTTGTGGGCAGCGGCACCGGTCCAGCGACACGCGTCCCCGTGCGCGTAGCCGTCTCCACGATCTTGGACGCGGCCTGGTCGAGGACGCGGTGATCGTATGCCTTGAGGCGGATGCGAATTTTCTGGGGCACGGTGTTCCTGCGGTTCCTCTGCTCTTATTATCGAGCGCTTATTTGTCGATCGATGTGACGGCGCCGGCACCCACGGTCCGGCCGCCCTCGCGAATCGCGAAGCGCATGCCGTCCTCGACCGCGATCGGGGTGATCAGCTCGATGCCCATCTCGACGTTGTCCCCGGGCATGCACATCTCCTGGCCGTCCGGGAGCGCGATGGTACCCGTCACGTCGGTGGTCCTGATGTAGAACTGCGGACGGTAGCCGGTGAAGAACGGCGTGTGACGTCCACCTTCGTCCTTGCTCAGGACGTAGACCTGGGCCTTGAACTTGGTGTGCGGGGTGATGGTGCCGGGCTTGGCAAGCACCTGGCCGCGCTCGACATCCTCGCGCTTGATGCCGCGCAACAGGCAGCCGACGTTCATGCCGGCCTCACCCGCGTCGAGGAGCTTGTGGAACATCTCGACACCGGTCACGGTCGACTTGACGGTGTCCTTGATGCC
>PKWB01000014.1:0-2646 GCA_003131685.1 Candidatus Dormiibacterota bacterium | reverse complement strand
CGACCTTCGATCGAGAACACGTCTTCGATCGGCATCATGAACGGCTTGTCGACCGGGCGGATCGGCACCGGGATGTAGGTGTCGACGGCGTCCATGAGCTTGAGCACGCCGTCGACGGCGTCCTTGTCGCCCTCGAGCGCCTTCAGCGCGGACACGCGGACCACGGGGATGTCGTCACCGGGGAAGTCATACCGGCTCAGCAGCTCACGTACCTCGAGCTCGACGAGCTCGAGGAGCTCCTCGTCGTCGACCGCGTCGCACTTGTTGAGCGCGACCACGATGTACGGGACACCGACCTGACGCGCGAGCACGATGTGCTCCCGGGTCTGCGGCATCGGTCCGTCGGTCGCCGCNNCGCGTCGCGGTCTCGTACTCGACGTGCGCAGTCGCGATCGTGATACCGCGCGCCTTCTCTTCAGGAGCGTTGTCGATCTTGTCGAACGCGATGAAGGCGTTGTCGCCTCCGACGCTCTCGGCGAGGACCTTGGTGATCGCAGCCGTCAGCGTGGTCTTGCCATGGTCGATGTGACCGATGGTTCCGACGTTCACGTGCGGCTTGGTGCTCTGGTATTTCTTCTTGCCCATTTCGTGCCTCTACTTAACTCCTGCGCTCTCCGACGATCTCAATTACACCCGGGCCTTGGCGACGAGCTCTTCGGCGAGGCTCGCGGGAAGCTGCTGATAATGATGGAATTCCATGCTGTAGTTGGCCCTGCCCTGGGTCATGCTGCGCAGGTCTGTCGAGTAGCCGAACATCGCCGACAGCGGGACTTCCGCGTGAACGATATGCGATGCGGCACGACCCTCCATGCCGAGGATCTGGCCACGACGCCCGGAGAGGTCGCCCATGACGTCGCCCATGAACTCCTCCGGCATGAAGACATCGACGCGCATGATCGGTTCCAGCAGCACCGGCTTCGCCTTGCGGACGCCGTCCTTGAAGCCCATCGACCCGGCGATGGAGAACGCCTGCTCGGACGAGTCGACGTCGTGGTACGAGCCGTCGACGAGGGTCACCTTGACGTCCACCACCGGATAGCCGGCGAGCACGCCGTTGGAGAGCGAGTCGGCGATGCCGCGACCGGTCGGAGCGATGTACTCGCGGGGGATCGTGCCGCCGGTGATCTTGCTGACGAACTCGAACCCCTTGCCGGGATTGGGCTCGATCTCCAGCTCGACGTGACCGTACTGGCCGTGACCGCCGGACTGGCGGACGAAACGCCCGGTGCCGTGGGCCTTGGCCGTGACCGTCTCCCGGTAGGACACCTGGGGCTTGCCGACGGTGGCGTCGACCTTGAACTCGCGGAGCATGCGGTCAACGATGATCTCGAGGTGGAGCTCGCCCATCCCTGAGATGACCGTCTGGCCGGTCTCCTCATCGGTGCGGACCCGGAAGGTGGGGTCTTCCTCGGCGAGCTTCTGGAGGGCGATGCCCATCTTGTCCTGCTCGGCCTTGGTCTTGGGTTCGACGGCGACCGAGATGACCGGCTCCGGGAACGTGATCTGCTCGAGGACGATCGGGTGCTTCTCGTCGCAGAGGGTGTCCCCGGTCGTGGTCTTGCGCAGCCCGATTGCGGCCGCGATATCGCCGGCGCGCACCTCCTCGATCTCCTCGCGGTGGTTGGCGTGCATCTGGAGCAGGCGGCCGACGCGCTCGCGCTCGCCCTTGGTGGCGTTGTAGACGTAGGAGCCGCTGCGCAGCACGCCGCTGTAGACGCGGAAGAAGGTGAGCTTGCCGACGAAGGGATCGGTCGCGATCTTGAAGGCGAGTGCCGCGAAGGGCTCGCTGTCGCTGGCGTTGCGCACCACCGCGGTCTCGCCCTCGGCGGCCGCGCCCTCCACCGACGGGCGGTCGAGCGGCGACGGGAGGAAATCGACGACCGCGTCGAGCATCGGCTGGACGCCCTTGTTCTTCAGCGCCGAACCGCAGAGGACCGGGACGAGCTTGGTGCCGACGGTGCCGGCGCGCAGCCCGCGGATGATCTCCTGGGTGGTGAGGGTCTCGCCGTCGAGGTACTTGATCATCAGCTCGTCGTCGGACTCGGCGACGGCCTCGAGCAGGTCATGGCGGTACTGCGCGACGAGTTCGCGCATGTCCTCCGGAACCTCGGATCGCCGGACGCTGGTGCCCAGGTCGTCGGTGTAGATGATCGCCTCCTCGGTGACCAGGTCCACCATGCCCCGGAACTCGGACTCGGCGCCGATGGGGAGCTGGATGGGAACCGCGTGCGCCCCGAGGCGATCCTTGATGGACGTCACCGCCGCATAGAAGTTCGCGCCGATCCGGTCCATCTTGTTGATGAAGCAGATGCGCGGCACCTCGTAGCGGTCGGCCTGGCGCCAGACCGTCTCGGACTGGGGCTCGACGCCCGCGACCGCGTCGAAGACGGCCACCGCGCCGTCGAGGACGCGAAGGCTCCGCTCGACCTCGACGGTGAAGTCCACGTGCCCGGGCGTATCGATAATGTTGATTCGGTGGCCGCGCCACTCCGCAGCCGTCGCCGCCGAGGTGATGGTGATTCCACGCTCCTGCTCCTGGACCATCCAGTCCATCGTCGCGGCGCCCTCGTGGACCTCGCCCATCTTGTGGATCCGGCCGGTGTAGAAAAGGACGCGCTCGGTCGTCGTGGTCTTGCCCGCGTCGAT
>PKWB01000139.1 GCA_003131685.1 Candidatus Dormiibacterota bacterium | reverse complement strand
CCTGCGCCTGCTCACCGACCTCGCCCGGGGCGGATACGGCGAGCGGCCGGAGCTGGACTACCTGACCCCGAACTGCGCGGCGAGCGTGCACGGAGCCCTGGCCGCGATCGGCGGTGATGGCTGGTATGTGGAGAGCGACTACGGCGACGCGGTGGCGGGCAC
This sequence comes from Candidatus Dormiibacterota bacterium, assembly GCA_003131685.1. Classification (GTDB taxonomy): domain Bacteria; phylum Chloroflexota; class Dormibacteria; order Aeolococcales; family Aeolococcaceae; genus Palsa-851. Next base: position 25,743 of record PKWB01000139.1, on the reverse strand, counting down.
CGCCGACCTGAACGGCGACGATGGAGCGGTACGCGTCGAGCTCCTCGTCGTTGACCGCTCCCTGGCCCGCGAGCCCGGCGGTCGGCCGATCGCCCTTCCCCCGGCGCGCTGGCGGCTGACCCTCGCGCTGGACACGCGATGCACTCGCATCACCGTCCTGCGGGCAGAGGCCGCGTGAGCACCGGACCGCACGCGCGCTGGTTTCGCGCCCGCCTGGCGGGGGCCGGCACCATCGACATCGGCGCCGGGGAACGCGCCAGCCGCGTGTGGCGGTCGCGACGTATGCACCGAGCCCGGTCGACGGCGCTCGGCGCGGGGGCGGTGCTCGCCCTGGGCTGCGCCACGGCCGGGGTCGTGCTGTCGATCCTCCCGACCGGCGTAACGGTCGCGATGACGGCGACCACCTATCGCATCGGCGATGCCACGCTCCACGCGGTCGCGCCAGGCGTGTACTCCGGTTCGGGGACCCTGGTGCTCAGTCACAACGGCCCCGACCTCACCGCCGGCGGATCCGCAATCGTCGACGGCGCTCGCTGGGTCGCGTTGTGCGAGGTCGCAGCGGGTGGGGCGGCTGAGACGTGCCGTCTGACGAGCGGGACCCGGACGCTGTCCGCACACGACGTGTGGTCCGAGGCCATATGGCATCGGACGTATAGCGTCGGTCTGCGTGCCGACATCGCGTCCGCGCGAGGCGTGCCGGTGCCCTTCCCGGTCGGGCGCTGAGCGCTCCGCGATCAGGCATTCATCTCACACGCTCATCCAACGTCGGCGGCCAAGCCCGGTCGGCGTGGCGGGACAAAGTGTAAGCGGCGTGTGAGCGTTTCGTCGGTACGCTGATCCGATGAATCCGGCCAAATTCCTGAGGCACTCGAGCTGCGCTCGCAGGGATTGGGGGAGAGCGCTCGGCGAGCCGCCCGCTTCGAGCGCAGACACGACGCGGAGCGACGGCTAGTGGCGACCGCCCTTTTGGTGTGTGTGATCGCGGCACTCATGGTGACGTTCGCGATCGGATGGCGGTCGCGAGCACGAAGGCGTCGGGGGCTGCTCCCCCGATGGGGATTGCCGAGGGCACCACGGCGGAATTTCGCGTCCTGGGGTGAGGTGCGATCGCGGCTGGATGGCCGCGTCGCGCGCAAGGTGACGATGATCGTCGACCCAACGGCCTGCGACGGCCTGAGCGAACGATGATCTATCTCGGTCGCGATGTCGCCAGCCGCACCTGGCTATGGGGGAGTCCGGAGAACGCGTACCTGCTGCTCGCTCCGCCCCGCCGCGGCAAGGGCGTGAGCGTGATCATCCCCAACCTCCTGGACTGGCCCGGCCCGCTGGTGGCCACATCGACCAAGGACGATCTGATCGTCCATACGGCCTGCGCGCTCCGTCAGGAGCGGCCGGTGTATGTCTTCGATCCGACCGGCTTCAGCGAGTGGCCCGACCCGGTGGGCTGGGATCCGGTCGCCGGCTGCGAGGATCCCCAAGTCGCCATCTATCGAGCCCGTGCGCTCAACGCCGCCGCCGGCAGTTCACAGGGCATCCAGCACGCCGACTACTTCCAGTCCTACAACGAGGCAATCCACCGTTGCTACCTGCACGCCGCGGCGGTCTCCGGTCGCGACATCGCCACCGTCCGGCAGTGGGTCAACAAGGCGGAGAGCCACGACGCGATCCGGTGTCTGCGCGACAGCCCCGTGGCCCCGGAGTGGGCCGACGACCTCGAGGCCATCACCGGCATGCACGACCAAGCAGTCAGCAACGTGTTCAGCGGTGCGCGGCGCGCCTACGACTGCCTGGCAGATCCCCGGGTACTGCGCGCCTGCCAACCCGGCGCGGCGACCGGATTCAGCGCGGCTCGAATCATCACGGAAAATGCGGCGCTCTTCATCGTCGGCACGTCGGGCGCGCAAGCAAGCATGGCGCCGATCATCACCGCGCTCATCGAGACCATCGCCAACGCGGCCAAGGAGCAAGCCGCGCGCACGGCGACCCGACGGCTCACGCCTCCGCTCGGTCTCTTCCTCGACGAGTGCGCCAACATCGCGCCGCTGCCGTCGCTGCCCCAACTCGTGACCGACGGCGCTGGCCAAGGCATTACCACGATGATCGTGCTCCAGTCACTCGGCCAGGCCCGGGCGCGTTGGGGGGTGGACGGGACCGCCGCCCTGTGGGATGGGTGCACCGTGAAGATCGTGCTCGGCGGACTGGCCGACACCAAGGATCTGGAGACGGTGAGCCGCATGTGCGGCGACGTAGACATCGAGGTGCCGGGCCGGAGCTATACCCCGGCGGGTGAGCAGACTCGCAGTTTCTCGCACCGACGCGTGTCGGCATTCGCGCCGGGACAGGTGCGGACGTTGCACCGGTGGCACGGCCTTCTTTTCTACGAGGAGCTGCGCCCGATCGAGGCGGCGTTGGCTGGTTGGTGGGAGCTCGATCGATACCACCCGCGTGTTGGGCAGGCCGTGAAGTCGTTCGCACTGGCGCGCGTGTCGGGCCCTCAAAGTTGATCAAGCCAGGTCATACGTGCGCGCCACGCTGCGACACTCCTGCGGAAATCCGACCGCTATGCAACCGGTAGAACGCTCGTTTTTCAGACGACCCAGGTCGGGCACTCAACCCTGTAGGACGAGCCAGCAGTGCCAGGTCTGGTCGTACGACTCGAGGAAGATGCGGCCGTCGTGGCCGCGGGCTGTTGCCTAGATTTAAGCGTGCGCATCCAGCCAGTCTTGCCTCGTCGAGGCGATAACGGCATCACTTCGTCGTCGACAGCAGCTCGAGAGGAGGTGTGCTTCCACATCGAGGTAGGCAAGCCATGAGCTGGCGCGCGACGGGCATCCCTGGGTTGGTCTCGCGCTTGGAGCGAGACTTCAAGCAACAGGGTGTCTGGGAGGCTGGGCAGCTGTCACCCGCGTCACGGGTGCTGCAAGGGTTGGACACAGTTGGCACCAGGTGTGCATGGAGAGCATGCGAATCGGTGCGGGTGTTCCTTCTCCAACTCCTGGAGATGGTTGGAGCTGGCGATGCACATGTCTTTGTAACTGGGTGTCCGGCCCGCGTAGCTGATGTTCTCGACGACGAAGCGACGACGGAGCTCCAACGCTGGTATGGCTGGGTTCACGAACGCTACGGTCTCGCGTTGAGCCTGTTCATGTCGCATCCAAACCCAGATTCCGTGATCGCTCGGGTGAGTGAGCTCCTTTATCACGAGCTCGACCCGTATTTGGTGCCGAGGTTTTCGTCATTGGGCACAACCCCGGCAGCTCCCTGGCTGAGTGCGGCGCCCATAGGCGTGCTGTAAGCGTGACGGGGCGCCCGAGGGCGACGAGGCGAACATGACCTCGCCCATCGCTGCTACCTGGATTTGACTAGCACCATCGCACTCGCGGTCTCTTGTCCAGCTCACGCCTGACGTGGTCGGCGTCCAGGCTGTCGAACATCCTCGACAATCGGCCCAGACCGTCGGACGACCTCGGCGGCGGTCTTTTTCGTATAGCTATGAACCAGTAGCGCAAGGTCCGTTTCGTTGGAAGGTGCATCACTGACCAACGCAGCTAGGAGACGGCTCCGACTCACTTCGCCACACGTGGTGCCAACGAGTTCGACAAGCGCGTTGAGTCGCTGATCCACGGGCGACGGCCAACGCACGCTGGTCGTGACTCGAGCGCATTGCTCGATACGGGTTCGAGACGGGATCGCCTTCGCTCTTATTCTTGCACGCATCGATGCTCATGTTATATAATTATCGTATAATCCGCGTATTGGGGGTGCGGCCGTTGATGGATGCTCGCAAGGCGTCGGTGGCGCTTGGGACGGATCTCGACCCGAACACAGCGGTCAAAGGCGTGGCTGAGTCGGAACGGACGCTCCGGATCCTCACGCTCAACATCTCAGGGCCATCGATAGAACGAGCGAGTCGGATTCTCGACTTTCTTTCCGACCTCGATCCGGACGTAGCCGTCCTCACTGAGACGCGTGGCGCGCCTGGAACACGTTTCATCCTCGACGCTTATCGTCACGCTGGGTACGCAGTGCTCGCGCCCGAGAGTCAGTTGAGTGGAGAGCGTGGCGTTGCCATCATTCATCGCGTGAATTCACCGGGCAGCGCTCGGGAGGTCAGCGGGCCGGACCTCGCCTACCGGCTGAGCATTACGACTCTCGGCGAACATGCACCGATCGCCTTGGTCGGAGCCTATGTCCCCTCCCGAGACGCTTCAGCGGAGAAGATCGAGCGCAAGCAAACGTTCCTTCGTCAGATGGTCACGCTCTTACAGGTGCTGTCGGTAGACCAGGACGTGATCCTAATGGGTGACTTCAACATCATCGATCGGACGCACGTCCCGAGATATCCCGCGTTCAGATCGTGGGAATACGATGCCCTGGCAGCGATTCGTGACTGCGGACTCGTGGAAGGGTTCTCACACCTATATCCGGACGAACGGGCATATAGCTGGTTCGGGCGCACCGGAGACGGCTACCGGTACGACTACGCCTTCCTGTCGAAGTCGTTGTTGAACCGGCTGCGGGATTGCGAATACATCGACGCATCGAGACAGCTGGGCGTGAGTGATCATTCCGGATTGCTCATGACGATGGGGAGCGGCCGAACCACGATGCTCCGTGTCGACGACCCCAGGGTGGCGGAGCGATAGGCACTCCTGATCTGAGCAGGCTCAGGGCGAAACATGTTGCAAGTCGCCGATCCAGTCGTGATCGTGATGAGCGTGTCGCGGACGGCGCTGAGCGGGTGCAGGCGTGGCCGCAACCGACCTCGAGATCCTGAGCTAGGACGAGGACATTGCGGCCCGTGATAGGCGAGCCTCGCTACAACCGCACCGGTGAGCGTCACGCGGCAGGGGCTTGCTCATCGACACCCCAATTGGTCCTGTCTTGACTCGCAGCCGCGATCGGGCTAACTTGAAGTACGCTCTGGCTTCGACCGATTGACCGCCGCGATCCTTTGGGAAGCTCGTCTTCAGGAGGATTTGACGTGGCACGAGATCACGAAACTCGCGAGCAGCGTCGGAGAAGTCGGGGACGCCCCCATCCGGCTGGGGATCCGGGCCAACGATGGATCCGAGGAGCTTTTAGGATCTTCAATCGGTCTGGTTGGACCACGCCGGCGGAGTACCGACTGATCGGCGAGCTCGGTGACTTGATGCGAACGCAGGTCATCTCGATTGAAAGACAGTTCGACGGTCTTCTTCTCAGCAGTGGGCGAGATCGCTGCCTCTTCCGCGAGCGGATAGCGGCGATCCTTGCCGAGCGAGCGAAAGCACTGCGCGTAGGAGCAACGACCACCTGCCGATTCTCGACCAAGTCGGAGTGAGACAGCGTCGAGTGACGGGGCTGGGTTGAACTATCCTTTGCGCATGCTCGCGTGTCCGGCGCCATCGACCCCGGGCCTTGGGTGGCCGCCGTGATGCTTCCACTGCGCCTGCATGCGGAGCGAAACACGAACGCAAAGCTGCGACAGATGACCTCAGGTGACCACCACTCGTCGTGCTACTTTCGCACCGGACCGCCGCCGGGTACTAGGAAGGCTTTGATCCAGATCACCGAGCGGTGCAATCTGCACTGTGCGCACTGCTTCGTGTCGTCTACAGTGCGTGGGCGGGACCTCACGGTAGCCGAGATTGAAGACGCCTTGATGCCAGTGTTGACAAACACGGCAGTCCAGCGGGTGACCCTTACCGGCGGAGAGCCGTTTGTGCATCCGGATCTCTTCGCGATCGTTGACCGCATGCGGGCGATGAGCAGCGTGACTATCTGCTCGAATGCAACGCATATCGATGGTGATTCCGCACGTCGCCTCTCTGGGTACCAGAACGTCCACGTCAACGTGAGTATCGACGGATTCAACGCTGCCACTCACGATCGCCTGCGCGGTCAGTCTGGAGCGTTCGATGCGACTATGGAGGGGCTCGCTCACCTGGCGGCGTTCGGCCTCGTCAAAGGGATCCTCGCGACCCCGACGGCAACCTCAACGGCTCAGGACTTTGTTGAGCTCTGCCGGCTCGGCGATCGGGTTGGAGCCGACTACGTGTTGATGAATCCGCTTTCACCACTCGGGCGGGGGGTCGGGAGTGCGCGCAAGCTTGGGGCCACCAAGGAAACGATGCGTTCGATTGGAGCTGCGATTGATGGAGCCGACGATCTCCAGGTCGAGCCCGTCTACATCCGCTTTCCAGCTTCTGGGCGCACGCTGTCTGGTTGCGCAGCAGGTGACATCTATTACGTCTTCGCCAATGGAGATGTCGCCTACTGCCCGTACTTGGTTTTTGCTGCTCGCGCGCCAGGGTCCGCACACGCAGCGGAGACGTTCATGGCGGGCAATATCTTTCGCGATCAGGATGTAGCTGAGCGGATCTGCAGCTTCAGTCCCGAGCGGGATCTCCATGTCGGGGAGAACGCCACGTGTCGCGGCTGCGCTATTGCGTCAGACTGTGGCAAGGGATGTCCGGCGGCCGTGGTGGCAGCCGGGGGCGTGGTTGGTGACCACGACTCCGGAGTGTGCGATCGATGCTAGATGCGTACCCGTGGATTCAGGCATTGTGGGGCGGTGCCGCTTCTTCGGGGGATACGGGGCTGCTGGTCGCCGTCGAGGGAGCGCACGGATCAGGCAAATCAACGACGGTCGACAGCGTAGTGGCACTGCTGGCGGCGCGTGCGACCGATCACGTGGCCACCAAAGAGCCGACTCCCGGCGAACTCGGGGACTTCGTTCGTACCGCGTCGGAATGGCTCGACGGCTCTGCTCTGGCAGCGCTGATCGCCGCAGATCGTTGGTACCACGTGGAGACGATAATTGCCCCGGCGCTTAGTCGCGGTGCGATTGTGATTACCGACCGCTACATCCCGTCATCGCTCGTCCTGCAAACGATGGACGGCGTGGCACTGGCATACATTGTCGCGGTGAACAATGGTCTGCCAGCGCCTGCTTTGACCGTCTTCCTCGACTGCCCGGTGGAGGTGCTTGCCCGGCGGCGTTCAGCTCGGCAAGGATCGACGCGGTTCGAGCGAGATGGGGACATGGTGGAGGAAGCCGCTCTCTACCAGACGGTGGCCGCGGGGCTCGAGAGAGGCTTGGACGAGCGAGTAATGGCGTTCGACAGCTCGCTGGTACCTCCGGGTCAAATCGCGGAGGCGGTGGTGGCTCGCATTGACAGGCTCCGTGCAGTTGGAGGGATCGCGGAATGAAGGTACTGACGCTCAACATCGCCAACCCGGCGCCGGCTAAAGCCGAGAGGCAGCTGGCATGGCTCGCCGAGCGTGATGACGATGTGATTGTTCTGACGGAAACAGGCGCTGGGCCGGGCAGCGTGGCGCTCGTCGACGCTCTCGCCTTTGCCGGGTACGCAACCTCGTGGGAGCGCCCGCCTGCCGAGGAACGTGGGGTACTCATTGCCAGTCGATTGGAAGTCACCGAGGCGTCTCCTCGGCTGCCCTACCTTCCGTGGCGGGCGCGTGCTGTCGTTCTCGCCAACTCTCGCATTGCGGTCATTGGCACTTACATTCCGTCACGCGACGCGTCTCCGACAAGAACAGAGCGAAAGAAACGGTTCATGAGCGAATTGTGCGGTTGGCTCGACGTAGATACTGCGACGTACGATCGTTTAGTCCTTGGCGATTTCAACGTAGTCGATCGGCGAGATTATCCTCGCTATGCCTTCTTCCAGGAATGGGAGTACTCGTTTTTCGATGTTTTGACGAGCCTGGGCATGGCCGATGGCTTCCGACTCATGAATCCTGCGAGCCGTGAGTACAGCTGGGTCGATCGGACAGGGTCCGGCTATCGATACGACCACACCTTTGTCGACCGTGCGTTCACCAGCGCGGTGAGTGTCTGCTCTTACCTGCAGGAGACTCGGCATCTTCAGCTGTCTGATCATGCGGCGATGGTGATGGACGTGGACATTCCGAGTGACCCGCCGCGCCGCGCCGTCGTTCGTCTGATGTCACAGCAGCCGGTGCTGTTCTGAGCGCGCCCGAATCGTCTGCGGGAAGATCGCCCTGGCGAGCGCGGATCGCTGCGGGACGGCGTGTCTGTCGCTTCTAAGTAGCGCTCTGAAGAGTACGTTCTGTCCGGACGACCAGAACGACCCCTTGGATTACTGCTCCTCGAGGCTACGCTCATGACCGTGAGATTAGAGGATCCGACCTTCATCGAGACCTATGGCAACGTGCGGTGCGAAGAGCTCGCTTCGCGTGTGCGACAAACTGAGACGCACTCGCTCATTGGGCCATCGCTGTTTCTCCAAGCGCAGGCGCTCGATAATCTTCCAGCGGAAGGCGTCAATTTGTGGTGTCAACGGTTCAGCAAAATCGTCCCACGCTGTATCGAAGAGAGGCAGAAGGAGATTTTGATACATGCCCGGGTGATACCTTCCGTCTCGGACAAGACAAACCGCGGATTCTGCGAGGAAGCCGAGCTCAACATCCTTGAATGGTCGCGGGAGTCGTAGTTCAGAACCGGCAAAGGATCTTTGTTGGTCGAACCGTTTATCCGGCGAGTCGGGGCGGTAGTCGGACATGCTCACGGTGTGGTCGTTTTGGTTGTCGAAGGACAGGATAGGCTGGTCTCTGAGCAGAAGAAAGTCAAAGTCAGAACGCGAAAAGATGTGGAGGCTGAGAACGTACGTTCCTAAAAGGCCCGATGCTTCGAGGAGTGGATCGCGCTTCGTGTCCCATAGAGGCAGCTTGTGGCTGAACATTCGCGGTGCTGGCGGGTCGAGACGGCGAAATGCCGATACGCGTTCCCGGAGGTCATCCACCCTATTCGTGTTCGCACCGTCGACATGTCCAAGGCACTCGCACAAGTGATCAAGGTCGTCATAGCTGTCAAGTACCAGAATGAGATCCATGTCGCTGGCGTCCTGAGGCTGCGCCGTATTGATGGGGTCTTTGCCAGGCTGTAGCGGGACGTGCTGCGCGCCGCTCCCGTCATGATTCGACGTAGTCTTCGCCCAATTCGCGCCGCGAATGTTCATGAATCGCCCGTACCCGATCGAGCCGCCCACCACTGCGCCGCATAGGGTGAGTGCACGCAGCGACCGCATGAGAGCGTCGAGGTCCCGCAAGCGACGACAGGTTTCGAATGTGGCTTCCAGTGGCGTTGGTCGGCGACGCTGAGATCCTGGGGGATTGTAAGCGGTGAACCTAACACCGCCCGCGACAGAGGTGCTACTGATGAGCCGCTCGTCGAAGTACAGCCGAAGGAAGGGATCGTCGGCTGAAGTCTTGTCATCTTCCACTTGCGCGAAGATGTGCAGTGCGTGTGAGGCGAGTTCCGCCTCGACGCCGGAGTAGCTGCTGGCAACTCGGCCGAGCGCTTGGGCAAGGAACCCGGGAATGACCACGGGAAGGTACGTGGCCTCTTGGTCATCGACAATCCTGGAGAGTTGACGGTAGATACCCTCGACGCGACCCCAATCTGCATGGGCATACGGAGTCCGAATTCCGGCCGGCGTCAATGGGGCGACTCCGGCACTTTGCAGTTCGCCTGCAACCCCCCGTGCTTTTGCTCGCGAAGCTGGGTGAGTTGCCGGGGCGCCATATCGACCCTCCCCAAGTTTGGCCAGATGCCCCGTGGCTCCCGAGCATACCGCGAGCCGGGCGCGGGGAGATCTCGAACCGGAGCTCCTGGCGCCGCGCTATGGCGGCGCTTCGGCGCAGCATCTCCGCCTCCCCTCGTCAGGAGGACGTCGATCTGTCATCTCTATCGTCCCCACGCTTCTGGGAATTTGTTAGCATTTGTGCTAAGATTCTATGTCTCGAGCCTTCCGCTTTCGCAACTATGGAGTGTTCGTACCTCAAGAACGGGGCCAACCACACCACCTTCCGCACGCGCACATCAAGAATCGAGGACGGGTGATCGCATCAGTCTTCCTTTTCACTCTGACGGTCTATGGGCAGCACGAGCCGCTTCCAGATGAGCTGATTGCGCGACTTCGGGACGCTCAAGAGGAGATGCTCGAACTTTGGGGGACGTTGAACCGGGATGAGTGATACCGCTCGACACGCTTGGCTCAGCCCGGGGTTCGGTGATGTTGTGACCGCCCGGATCGCGGATGGGGACCTCGAGGTTGAATTTGCTAACGGCGACCTCGTCCGGGTGCCCCTGCGGACGTTCGGCATCACCGGGAGCGACCTCCAGGTCAGCGTTGATCCGGAGGAAGCGCTCAGCGTTCGCGTCTTTGGGGGAGCTGGAGAGGCGCGTGAGATCAGCTGGACCCAGTTGCGTTCTGCGAGCGATCCGGCTTTCGCGCAAGAGATGCGTAAACAGGACGCTGACGAGTCGCGCCGACTAGGATTGCGCCTGCGCGCGCTGCGTGAGGACCGCGAGTTGAGCCAACGGGATCTCGCGAAGTTGGTCGGGATGCCGGCGCCACAACTTTCGAAGATTGAGAGCGGAGCCTTTGATCTTCGGGTGTCGACGGTGCAGACGCTGCTACGGACGATGGGCGCAACGCTCGCAGACATCACCGGGCCGGAGGCTCTCGAGGTGTCGCGCAAAGAGCTGCGGAGTAGAGCCACGCGCGCAGGCGTCCCGGGAGAGGTCACGGACCGCTTGATCGCTGGCAGCCCTCGAGGGCTGCTGATGGATGTTCTCGCCCGCGGCTTCGACTGGACCAAGGACCAGCTGATTGCAGGGGTGCCGCATACGCAATTGGTGCCGAGCCCGGTTCGGTTCCGCGCCGTTCGCCGCGGAGAGCTCGAACGATCCCCGCTCGTCAATCTGGCATATCGAGTCTGCCTTATCGTCGGCGAGCACGCTTCACTGGCCACATACCGCGGCGTTCCCTCTGAGCCTGCACAGCTGCGCAAGGACGCCCTTGACACGGACGGGTACGTTAGCCTCGCATCGCTGCTTGCATGGTCTTGGAATTCTGGCCTACCAGTTCTCCCACTTCATGGCCGGGGGGCCTTCGCAGCGTCAGCGTGGACGATCGGTGAGATCTCGTCGATCGTCTTGAAGGAGACGCGTGAGCCCGCTGTCTTCTGGCTCTTCGATCTTGCTCACGAGCTGGGACACATTGCACGCGGACATCTGGAGGGTGGCGGCTTGGTCGATGTCGAATCATTGCAGCTTCATCCGGCGGAGGCCGCTCTGGACGAGCGAGAGGCGAATGAGTTTGCTCTCCAACTTCTGCTGCCACGCTACGACGAGCTGCTTGCTGCTGTGAGAGCTGAGACACGTGACAACTATTTGCGTTTCAAAGGAGCTGTTGCCATGGTGGCGAAGCGCGCGCAGGTGAGTCCCGGGGTCTTGGGCATGGTCGCAGCGTATGAGATGACTGATGTGGGTCAAGGTAAAGATCGCTGGGGGTCCGCTAGCAATCTGGCTCGGCCCGAAGGCCTTGGGCGGGTGATAGTGCAAGAACAAGCGCGAGCTCACCTGACGACGGCTGGACTCTCCGAAGCGGACGCCGTCCTGATCGATTCGGTTGTGCTGTCGCTCACCGAGCACGCTGAGTAACGGGAGGGAGAACGTGCGACCAGACGGCGCGACCGATGTCTTCAAGCCAGGTTCATCGTTCCAGGACGCAGTCGACATCGCGGCAGAAGGCAGAGGTCACGCTGATCGTGCTGCGGACGTCAGATCGAGTGCGCTTGGTGCTTTAAGCCGACCCTGCTCGACAATGCCAATGATGCCGCGGCGCCCGTCCACGGCTCGTTCTCGTATCAACGCAAAGGACCAACGAGCGTCTGGGAAGATGTCAATGCGATCAAACTGAGCTCGCTCAAAAGCGGAGAGGGGGCTCGATTGGACCTGGCTTCCACGGAGGTGCTCTACGTCGGTAGCCGTACCTTAGAGAATTGCTGTTCGGAAACGCGATCAGCGCGCTCCTCACCCGGTTGACGCGCTCGCACCAGTGGGGTGTGACATAGGTGCGGCCGCGCGCGCCGCGGCGACCTCGATCGCACCAGACGACGCGATTCCGCGTTTACTGCATCGGCGGCCGCGATGTCACGACATGCCCCCTCTGAGCGCATGTCTGCCTTGGCGCGTCGCCTGATCGCGAAGCCAGCCGAACGTCTCCCCTGGCCGCTGCCGGTGCCTATAATCACCGCCAACAGTCAGCGGGTGCAGCCGCAGCAGGTAGGGGATTAATGTGTCGGGAGCTGAATCTTCAGGCCCCAGTTGGTCACAGGTCGCGCCTCGTCGTCGGGCAACCGCCTGGCCTGACTATCAGACGGTTGGCGGCGAGGCGCGCGCTCACCGCTTCACCGCCGACGGGCAAGACGATTTCGCCGGGTACGCGGCAGACGCTTTCGCCGCGTTCGGGGCGTTGGAAAGCAATGTCTTGTATCGCTTCGTCATGGGACTCGAGAACGAGCCCACCCAAATGCCACTCGAGCAAGTGCACGGTCTCGGCGACCCCTTCGCGACTGCACTCTTGAAGCAGGGCAGGTTCCCGACGACCCTCGACGACGTCCTCAGTGCTCTTGATAGCGCTCAGGTGGTTCCAAGTCAACAGGTGTATGTGATCAGCGAATCTGGCCAGATATCTCCCACCGCTCTACTGGAGCGAGATGTCCGGTTCGCGATCATTCGAGGTCCTGACTCGAACACAGCAGATCTCATGATCAGTACTAGCGCAGTTGCAGGTCCGGAGGAAGCCTTCTTACAGCTCGCCGCTTGGGACGACAGCGCCGAGGTCTTCAACTACTACATGCGAATCGGTGGAACGTGGGTGTGGGCAGGCGATTCAAACTTAGCCCTCGCCCCAGGGTCGCGCGGGCAAGGCTGCTTCGACAGTCATGTGAACGGTAGCGTCGTGATGAAGGAGCTCAAGCGACCGTGGATTCACTGGCAATCTATGAAGGCGACTCTTCAGCTCGCGGCCGACGACCCCTTACGCAGCAACCCTCTCTACACTTCTGCGAGCGGTGCTGAGAAGCTCGAACTCATCATTCGCCCGACGGTGCGACGTTGGACGATGGCACGTCTACAACGCGCGACCGCCAGCTCACAACTGGAGCATTTGCCTTGGGTGGCACGCCACCTCTGTACGACTACCACCGTTAACCTCGCGAGCAGCGACCAAGAGAGCACAGTCGTTGCCGGCGGCGGTCAGACCGAGTTGCTGCTGCCCATGGGCTTTTGGCTTAATAGTGACCTGTTGCTCGACGTCCAACTGAATATCCCGGCGAACTTCGATCCGCCTCGTGCGCCGTCGGCGTTGTATGCCGCGAGTCTCACCCGCTACGAGTTTGCCCTGGTTGAAGGTTCGTTCCGAGCACCGGGCGATACCTTTTTCGCGTTCCTCGTACCCGAACCCGCGTTCGAGGACACGGTCGTCGTGTTGGAAGCTGTGCGGATGGGTCTGCTCAGCCCGAAGTTTGTCGCCTCTGTCGCCATGATCGACTTCCCAAACCCTGTCTACAGCCCTGCAAGGGCTCAACTCATGACCCACTTGCCGGAGTCAGTCTCGCTTGCGTCTGGGCTGGATATCTCGCAGGCGCTTGCAGCAACCATTGTCGCCGCTGCCGCGTCCACGCCCGTTGACAGCCCAGAGCGAGCGTTTGCGGCCAACTGGCAGCTCGGCCCAAGCGAATGGCAGCCCGCCTTCGCCAAGCGAATCCAAGATTTTATTGCCGCCGTGGCGTCGAGGGCATCGACTGCGCAGGGATTCGACGACTACACACGCCTGGCCGAGTCGCGGCGCCGCGAGTTTCGGCAAGCACGGCTCTTCGAATTCGCGCTCACGTTGCCCACTACGAATATTCCCGCAGATGCTCCGCTGTTGCAGATGAACGCGAACGGCACTGTCAGCCCGAAGTAACGGACTCAGGAGGGAACGTCTTGGTACTTGCCTCGTTTGATCCACCAGGTGGTCTCACCGATCTGGACGCGGATGGGCGCAACAAGTGGGGCCTTTTCCTGTCGGACACCGTCGACAGCGCCATCACCGGCGACCCGACGCACACCAACGACAGTCCTCGCGCTCAGTTTTACAATCTCACAAAGACCGAAACCGACGCCGACGAGAAAACTCAGGATATAAGTTGGATTGCCTTCCCGCGTCAGGTTGCGATCGGTTCTGGCTCGGACGTGCAACGCTGGACCCGCGCGGACGCGTCGCGCGACGTGCAGGATGAGTATTGCGAGTGGTGCGTCACGCGCAGGAGCACCGACCACAAGATTACGCGCGTCACGTTTACCTGTGAGGGTCCTGAGTATTGGGAGATTCTTGCCGCAAGCAGTCCGAAGACCGTGACAGCTCTTTACCAACAACACATTAGCCCGGACGTCAAACAGGACGACCTCTTTGACTCGGGCGGCAAGTACATCGAACGAAATCGCTGGAACACCGACACTACAGAAGGTGCGATGCACCTTGTTCAGGCGAACAACACCTTAGGCGCCGAAATCGAGCTGGCTGCCGCGGCGACTATCATTCGGGTCATCGGGGGACGAGTGCTCACCGGTGAACAGGAGCTAATCCACTGCAGTGGGTACGGTGCGCCGGAGCGCAACAGTGATCCACATATTGGCGGCGTGGTCAATGGTGTGGCACAGCTCAAAGCCGATATCGCCTTGGCCAACCCGGTGGGACTGTACTTTGAGGATCTCTCTACCGCCGGATGGGCTGCGCCAGACGGCTCTGACCCGAAGACATTCTGGTCGTTCACTCGTGGGACTGTTGGTCACTTTGTTCGAGCCGTATATGAGGTCCCGAGCGAAAAGGCCTTCGTTGTTGGCGACATCACCATCAGTGGGGCTCCGATCAGTTTCGGTGGACAAATCGCCGATTTCATCAGCATGAAGCTGACTGCTGTGGCTTGCCGCTTCGGTAAGAGCAGCGTGGCTCCCATGACGTCTTGCGTTATGGCGGCCCCGAAGGCCACCGGCATGAAGCGACTCATAGCGGGGGCGAGCACGCTGAACGCATCTCGCTTCGCGTAAGGCTCTCATCTGGCGTCGGGCCGCGTCTGGCTGTAGCGCTCGTTTGGTCCCGTCGATCGGGACGGGACAACGGCGGGGTCCGGCAGGCAACGGAGTCGCCGGAGCTCGCCAAGAAGGCGCCAGTGGGGTGCGCTTGGCGACGGCGCCTCTCCAGGGTCCGGCGCCGCATGCTCTTAGAGCGGCGGACCAACGGTGACCTTGTCGATCTTGCCTTCAATCGCGAGACACAGCGCGCGCAGCTGGGGCAGCCACGAGTCACAATCCTCATCGTCGACGAATGTGAGGATGCTGATCACCCCCGTGTCAAGGTCGCCAGCAATGGCGGGCCCTCCTTGGTGATAGCGCCTGTAGATCACATCAGCAGCCCGGACCAATGCAGCATCCATACGCTCCGAATGGAGCAGGCAGGCCGCGGTGATCCGAATCTCAACCTGACCAGTCACATCGATGGCACTCTTAGCCTGACTTGACAAGCCTGCAGCGCCGCCATGCGGACCTTTTCCACCGCTTGCTGGCTCCCTCCTGATTCCCGCGTTCCTGCCAATGAGCCGCTCTACGCCAAATACCAGAGGGGCGTCAATGTTGGCCCGCGAGATGTTAGCGCGCAACGGTGGACATCCGCCGCGCAGCCCTTCTATCGGATGACGCGATTGAAGTGCGATGGGTGCTCTATCCGCAAACCCACTCAGTGGGTCGTGCGGCTGCTGGAACGCTCGGCCTTGTGGGCCTGGCGTTCGGGAGTGCGACGCTCAGCATTGGGGACGCTCAATGTGCCTCTGCTCCCATCGACTCATGCACGCGGCGGAGTCACATTGGCGACGCACTTGGATGTAGTGCGGCGGGGCGGATCAATCGAAGCGCCACGCAAAGCTTCCGACCTCAGAGCGCCCTGTCATGCGCAAGGCGACGATTCGTGGGTCGGGCCGTCTGATTGGGCGCTGCCCTCCCTCACCTCCACTACGGCGACCTGCGTCGCGCACGCCGTCGAGTCGAAGGCCGACCACCGGTCACTGAGCGATGGGGAGGCTCGCCTGTAACCGACCTTGCTCGCTTTATCCAGCGCGAACCCAACGATTTACGCTCTGGGTGATATGTCGGTCTTTATCCAACGCAGGCAAGCTCTCTGCGAGCTCCCGACGAGTTGTCGGAGGTGTGTCACCGGCAACGACGGGAGCGCCCGAGGTTGTGCTCCGATTCTTGCGAGCACGAGGCACGCGTGAGCTCAGGCTATCTCCATCGATCGGCAGCTTAGGTCAGGTCGTCCGTTGCGACCAAGGCATGGACAGAAAAGCACGTCGGTGAGGTCTGCGCCTGCACTGGAGCGTGATCGTGAGGAACGTATGTAGGGGATGCCGTCGGGTGAGTTCCGATCGCCGGCACAGAAAGGTTGCGATCGCATCCTGCAACACGTGTGCCTTCCGCCGGCTCGTAGGTGTCACTCGAGTCATAGATGTCTCAGAGCGGCAGCTCTTCCCAAACCGCCTTAGCCACAGTTCGTTGGGGGGTCACGTTGGCCGCTGAACCATCTCATAAGCCTGAAAAGTGCTATCTGCTGATCGAGCCACGGGGCGCTGCACCGCGGCTCGCGGTCCGACTGCGAAGGCCGGTCCAGGCTGGCCGTTCCCCCACTTGATTTTCCGCCGAAAGTGGCGTAACTTCCAGAGCCTCAGCGCCCGTTGCCAAGCCGGGCGGACCCTCAGGAGCGGATGACCTATGGAGCGGATCCGACGCTTTGCGAAGTTACTTGCCGTCCTCTCCGTCAGCGGAGCGCTGCTAGCAAGACAGGCTGACTGACTTCATGGGGAACGTTCATCCAGAGTGACACTCGCTCAACGAGCCCGGACTCTTGATGGCGGCACCTGCTCCGGCATTGATCGCCACTAGCTTCAGACCAACAAAGGAGGGAATACGATGGCAACGACCATACCGAACCTGGAGATAACCCTCGTCACCGGCGGCGATGATCTTCGCGGAGACAGTTCCGCGACGGCATACATCATTGCAGTCGAGAACGGCGGCACCAAGGAGTATTCCACGATTCTCAAGACGGAGACTGACGCTAGCTGGGATAACGACACGACGCACGGCCCGATTGTTTGGAACATGCCACCCGGGATAACCGACCAGGACGTATCTCGCTTTGGTATTCGCATGGAGTCCCATGAGAGCGGCACGGAAACATCCGACAACTGGGACATCAACAGTGTCGTAGTCACGTATCCCGATGGTAAGGGTGGTCAGTCGGTGCTCATCGACCTTGCCGGAGGTCCGCTAGTTCGGCTAACAGGTAGTGAGCCTCAATGGGAGACCGAGGTCTAGATGTACAACTGACGATGGCCGATTACGCTAGGGCCCCGGTCTTTTGGCGCAGTCGCTCGTAGGGAGTTTGGCCACCCAAGCCTCCGTGCGGGCGGTCGAAATTGTAGAAGTCCTCCCACTCCTGGAGCTTAGTTGTGAAGAGCCGAGCGTCGTCGAGCACCATGCCATCGAGGAGGCGGGTAGAACTCCTCGCCGTCGATCCGATGTGACCGCTCCGATCAATCGAGCTGACCTGAATGGCATATGCCGACGCGTTGGAACGGGTGCCCGATGGGCGCCGCGGACCATACGGCGATCGTCCAACAACGGTGGTCCTACTATTAGACGAACCCGCTAGCCCAAAGAACCAACAGGGCGGAAAGCGCCGCTTGACAGCACCGACTAAGGCGGCTACCATCGGCGCGTTCTCTTAGAACGGAAGGCGGGAAGAAGCAGGCGGGAAGGCTATCGTGATCGGCACCGTCAGGTTGGCGACGTGGGTATCCTCATCACCACGGTCGTGCTGTCATAAGTGTTGTTGGGCACGTTCGGGTTGCTAACGATCGTGAGCCACCGTCAATTCGCAGCCCTTCTCGTTGGATCGCCGCGGGCAATGCGAGGTTGGCGCTCCGCAGACAAGCCAACGCGCCAAGTTAAGTATGACGGTGGGTGGCCAACCTGGCAGGTCTCCCCGAAGGAGCCTTCCTCGCTTGGGCGGTTGGAGTTCGATCCCGTTTGAACGATAGATTTCGTCCGAGCGTAGCGAGGAGAGCAGATGAATCTTGAGCCAAACTTCGCGTACAACCCGAACCCCTCACCGCCGCCGCCGGCTCCAGTTCCGGCCCCGGCTGATGCTCTCGGACTGCTTGCCGGCTTGCAAGGCAAATGGGTTGGGACTGGATTCAACGCCATTTGGCGACCGAACGTCTTGACAAGCGGGCAAGACCGCTTCCTAGAACTGAACAGCACCAGTGAGATCTTGGAGTTTGATCAAATTCCAGGCGAGATTCCAAACCGTGGTTTGCTGCAACCGGATATCAGCATGGGCGGCCTCCGATATCTTCAGCAGATCAGCGACGTTAACCTGCCTGCGTCCAACAATGGGCTCCACATCGAGCCGGGTGTCTGGCTGAACATTCCTTCCACCACCAATCCCGCGGTCTCCGCAAGCATTGCGCGGCTTGGCTCGATCCCTCACGGTACGACCATTCTGGCCCAGGGACTCGCAAGCCTCGCTACGGGAGCGCCGTCCATACCATTGATCAACCTCAACCCATTCAGCATCGGTAATCCGCCGGGCACCTCACCGTTCCCGGAGCAGAACCTTGCCACAACGACGGCTTTCCGCACGCCTGCAACGCAGTTGGCAGGAATCACCCAGGCGATGATTGATGATCCCAACAGCGTCCTCGTGGCGGCGTTGGCGGGTCATACGATCGTCTCGACCGTCACTCTGCATGTGTCCAGTGCCGATCTACCCGTTGAGGGAGGTGGGACGCTCAACACCGCATTCCTGGTGGGTGGCGCCGCTGGACCCAACGCCAACGCTGCGGTGGTCACGGCGACGTTCTGGCTCGAGACGGTAAAGGGAACACCGAATGTTCAGCAGTTGCAATACAGCCAGACCGTGCTCCTCAACTTTAACGGGCTGAGCTGGCCACATGTAACCGTCGCGACGCTCAAGGCTGCCTAAGGATCCGATGTTCGCAGCCGTCGGCGACCACATCCGCATATCGCCAATGTTCGGCCACATTGAATGGTCGGTCAGGGTGGCGATTCTCTTGAAGATCGCGTAGCCAGTGCCCGCCTGAATATGGCTCCCAACGAGCGCTTCGACGTTGTCATCATCGGTTCCGGGTTCGGTGGATCAGTCATGGCCTACCGGACGGCCGCAGCCAAACTGAGCGTCTGCGTTCTCGAGCGGGGTAAGCCGTACCCACCCGGGTCGTTTCCGCGCAGCCCGCGGGATATGGCTGCCAACTTCTGGGATCCCGAGCGAAGGCGGCCACGGCCTCTTCCAGGCATGGGCGTCGCCCGGAATCGAGGCGGTTGCGTCGGCCGGTCTCGGCGGTGGATCCTTGATCTACGCAAACGTGCTCATCCGCAAAGATGAGCGATGGTTTGTGCAGCCCAACCCGGTGACGGGAGCCGCTGAGGACTGGCCTGTCACGCGCGCCGTGCTTGACCGGCATTACGACCAAGCGGAGAAGATCTTGGCTCCCCAACGTTACCCACTGGACGTCGAGCCGTATGCGTCGACGCCGAAAACGCTGGCATTTCGCGGCGCCGCGCAGCGAGCGGGTCTGGACTGGAGCCTGCCGAATTTGGCGGTCACGTTCGGCAATCCGGGACATCCCGCGGTGCCGGGCGAGCCGATTGCGGAAGCGGAACCTAACCTGCATGGCCGGACGCGGTATACGTGCCGCCTGGTCGGCGAGTGCGACGTTGGCTGTAATTTCGGCTCCAAGAACAGCCTCGACTACAACTATTTGAGCATGGCCCAGCGCGAAGGTGCGGTCCTGCGAACCCGTTGTGAAGTCCGCCGCTTCGCTCCACGCCCCGAAGGGGGCTTCTCGGTCTGGTACGTCGAGCATTCGTCAGAGGACGAAGGTCACAGGACCAATACGAGCGGGCTGGAACTCCATGCGGTTGTCTGTGATCGTCTCGTCGTCTCGGCAGGGACCTTTGGCACCACGTACTTGCTCTTGAAGAACCGAGACAGCTTCCCGTTGGTGAGCAAGCAACTTGGCACCCGCCTGTCCGGAAATGGTGACCTTCTCGGCTTTATTCGCCGGTCCAAAAGCTGGGCGAAGGATGGGGGAGTAACAGGGTTTGCACCGTCACTCGGCCCGGTCATCACCAGCACCCTTCGGGTTGCGGACACCGTCGACGGTGGCAATGGCCCCGGCTACTACATTCAAGAGGGCGGTCTGCCGGGGTTCGCCCAGTGGGCGCTCGAAGCTGCCGATACGCCCGACGAGGCGGTCCGAGCTACGAGATTCGCAGCGAGAGAGGTTTGGGGAGCCATCCGGCATACGCCCAAAAGCGACCTGGGGGGCGAGATCTCGCTCCTCCTCGGAGGTGGCGAAGATTCGGATGGCCTGATGATCCTGCTTGGCATGGGTCGTGACACGCCCAATGGCGTGATGTCACTCCGGGATAAGTGGTTGGAGTTGCACTGGGATCTGGCGCGATCCAGGACGTACTTCGACCGAGTGAAGGCAACGATGGCTCGCTTGGCCCACGAGCTTGACGCGGAGTTCGAGGTCAATCCGCTGTGGTATTTGCGTAAGGTGATCACCGTGCACGGGCTCGGTGGCTGCCCCATGGGCCGAAATGTGGATGAGGGCGTCGTTGACTCCACGGGGCAGGTCTTCAATTATCCGGGCCTGTTCGTTGCCGACGGATCTGTCATGCCTGGGCCTGTGGGCCCTAATCCGTCTCTGACGATTGCAGCTCTGAGCGACAAATTTGCGGACGCGCTCATTGAACCAGGCTGTGCCTAAGGACGGTCCGTGAGCGCATGACGAGCACGGCTCGCGCCGCCGCGGCTCGTCAAGTTCTCGTACGGCCGGAGCCGGTCGCAGATCGGTCCCTTTTTGGGCGGATTCAAGGAACGGGAGGCGATCATCACGCCGGCGTTGCCTCGCAGTCTGCGAGTCGGAAGCTATGGAATCCTGGTTCCTTCCACCGACGTGGATCATCACGTGCCGATGACATGTTCCGTCGTGTGTCCATTCGATGGGCGACGATATTGGTAGCTCGCGCGGTGCGAGCAGTTGTCGCATCGCGTCAGTACGCCTGCGCGAGTGAGCGCGTGGCGGCTCACGAACGGCTGGTGAGCAGGATAATCTGATGCGCACGCCGGACCGAGGCGCGAGGAGCCGAAGCAGATCCGTTCCCGACGGCATCCCCAACTTGCACGCGTTCCCAAACCCCGACTGTCGTGAGAGCGATTCCCAGCCTTGTCAGGATCAGACGACGACCCCTCGCAGCAGCAGCGCTTCCATGCCCCTAGCCGCACATCGCCGGGACCGTCCCAGGACCGAACGTCGGAGCCTACCGGCCGAGGCGGTCCTTGCCTACGAGGCAGCCGTGATGCTCGCAAGCTCCGAGAGGGTACGAAAATGAGCACCGATCGTCACGCATGCGGCGTCGACATCCCCCGTGCTCAAGTCTTGGAGGAGATGGTCGTGTTGATCGCAGATCACACGGAACTGCTTGCCGATCGCTTCTCGAGCCGCATCGTCGCGCCGAATGTTGGGGGAAGAAGCAAACACACGGAGCTTGTCACCCCACTGACGGATGGTTCCGGCAGCTGGTGTGTAGCCGGCCAAGGTCGCGAGCCGGGTGTGAAAATCGGTGTCCGAGACCAAGAAGGCGTCCACATCAAGCGGCTCGAGCGCTCCCCCGAGCGCATCGGCGAAGGAGGCTACCCGGGAGATGTCGATTTCCGGGGTCGCCACGAGCTTGCGGACCACGAGGCACTCGATTTCAGTTCGAGAGTCGCAAAGATCCCTTACCTCTGCAGCGGCGACGTCATGGATGTAGGTTCCAGACTGCGGAACCTGGTGAAGGAATCCCTGCCAGGCGAGGACCGCGAGCGCTTCGCGGACCGGGGTGCGAGGTCTGGGGTCCTCTTCTCCGAAGAGGGCGGTGAGGATGTCCGCCTCAGACGTACGCGTCTCGCGGGGGATCTCACGACGAACGATCAGGTCCAAGATGGCTTCTACGCACTGTGAGCGCGTTGACGTCGGGGTGACCGCGAAGTGCGAAGACTTCCGGACTGAGGGCGTGGCGGCGGAGATGGTTGCGGTCATGGTGGCCTCCTGGGGTACTTGTATACTAGTACGCTAGTATCTGAGCGTCAAGTCCGGCCGCCCGATCGCTGAATCGTTACGCGCTAAGGACGCGCGAGGCCGCCGACCAGGCGGTCAGGACCGCACTCTGGATCCAGGCGTGGAGTACAGCGAGGTGCTCCCCGGCGAAGAACACCCTCGGCGAGTCCGCGCTCGGGTGGGGCTCCATGAGCGCACGCTGGTAGCGTCGGAACTCACCGGGCTTGAAGAAGGCGAAGGCGCCATAACCCGGAACGGTGTCCTCGTCCCACACTTGGTGCACCACCTCGTCGATGACGCCGCGAATGCCAGGGTGGAACTCGGCGAGTGAGCTGATCACCAGTTCATCGCGCTCCCGACGTTTTAAGGTGGCGAACCGTTTTGCGTTCGCCCCCCACATGTACGCGCCAATAAAGGCTCCTGGGGCGCGCGAACTGGCCGAAGCATGCCCTTCCATGGACGCCACCTCGAAGGAGTCGTCGAACTCATAGCGGCCGCCTCCCCCGGGATGCTCCGCCTCGGAGCCGGCGGGAATCACGCCACGGTCAGAGACACGAAGCGGGGTGTCATCAGGCACGTCCTCGATAGAGGTAGGATCCCAGTGATCGCTTGGATACCAGCATTGCTGGATCGGCAGGTCTGTGTGCGACGACCCGCCGACGATACCCTGATCCTCCCAAACACGCCTTCGGCAGTGGACCACGGTCTTGGCGGCGCTGGCGTATGAGATGCTCGTGAGCGCTTCATACGCGGCCGCGGCAAGACGCGGAGTGAATTGCAGCCGCGCAACTGCTGGCGCAGGGAGCGCAACGATCGCAAAGTCGAAGTCTCGCGTCGTCAATCCCCATCGGTCGATCCAGGTGACCACCACGCGCTCGGTGGGTGGCTCTTCAGTACCTACCGGCGGGTGGACAGACTCGATTCTGATCGCCTTTGCCTCAGCGCTCAGGATGATGCGGTCTCCCAGAGCATCGGCGAAGGCCTTGACCAGCCGGTCCATGCCGCCCCTCAACTCCCATTTGTCGTCACGGAGCAGCGCCGCGGCATCGACCATGTGCTCGAGCAACGAGGCATCCTCTAACCACCTGAACCCGGAGGCGCGGCCGAGGTATTCCCATTCGTCGGGGTTAAACCGTTGTGCGGGCCAGCTTCCCGGCGCGCGAGGCGCCGCAAGCGCCTGCCACATGCTGATTCGTTCGGCCTCATTAATAGTCGTATCCGCGAGCCACCCTTCGAAGAGGTCCCACCAACCCGACCCTGTGATCTTGGCGGCCGAGAGGGCATTACCGACGTGGTCCGCCGGCAGATTCCAAAAGGTGCTCGGGTCAGCATTTGGGTAGCAACCCGCCAGGAGCTGTCGCTGACGCATTCGCAGCGGGCCGATGGGCAGGCAGCCGCTGCGCAGATGGAGGAAGCCGTCCGGATTGCCCGGTCGGAATGGACGTTTCGGCAGGTGAAAGACTTCATCGACGTAGTGCAGAACCCCGGTGTGATCGCCGGGGATCCGCATCGCTCCAAGTTCACCGTACGTGCCGTCTGCAAAATGCACGGTGCGGATCCTGCCGCCGACTTGCTCGGATCGCTCCAACACCGAGACCTCATGGCCTGCTCGGCGCAACTCGTATGCCGCGGTCAACCCTGCAATCCCGCCGCCAACGATGCACACCCGCTTCACCACCGCCGGCAACGGGACCTCAGCGTCGTGCGGCGTGAATCCAGCACGTGTGCCAGGGTGGGCGAAGAGAGTCGCGGGATCGAACGGGTCTTGGCGATTGAGCCATGGATAAAGAGGAGTTGCCGAACCAAACCTTGGCTCGACCGCGCCAGCCGCCATCCTTGCCTCCCTGATCTTGGCCGATTTGGCCAGTGTCAGTATAGTGTTGCCGCCGCTAGCTGGCTCGCAGTTGCGTGCCGATCCTTACGGCGGACCGGCCCTGCCGTTTGCGTGCCTTATCTCGATGAGATTGCGCGTCCTCTGGTGCGAATCAAAGATTTCGGAATGCCCGGCCCGGCGCCATGTCAGGATCAGCTTCGCTGCCCGTTGACTGATGGGGCGGTGGGCACTCCGGTCAACGTGCCATGCCTCCCGATTCCTGTGGGACCGAGCAGTCCCCTGTGAGGAGCGATTGTTGACAACGGCTCACACTCGCCCCTACTATCCGGCGCCAGCGCTTGCTGATAGTGGGCAGCTAAGAGCAATCACCCGGTATCGCTCACCGCCTCTTCTTGTGAGTGAGTTCAGGATGGGAACTAGGAGGCACACTGGGATGACTCGTGTGGGCACGGTGCGGATGCGTGTAGTGAGCCCAAATCACCAGACGGCCTGCACCCAGGTTCCATCGGACGCAAAGTAAATGGATTGGGCGAGGCAAATCCTCCGCTATAGCGCGCCGGCGGGGATAATGGCCGCACTCCTACTCGGTTTTCAGTTGCTGTTCGACGTGGCTGTTTATGGCCGTGCGCCACTTCAATTGGCCTTGGCGGCTCAACCAGTTATCGCGTTAATCGCATTGGCCGCCACGCTACCGGTGGGCTTCCTGCTCTCACAGTTCTATCGCGTCGAATTCACCCCAGTTTCGCGAGCCACGGGCTACGTCCGGCGGGATCGAGGAGGGGCAATCCTGCTTCGACTGTCAGATTCGGATCGAGCAGCTATTGAACAGGCAATGACGTGCTCGCTCGATCTAAGCGACAGGACGATTCCTTCGATCAGTTACCTCCCGCCTTGGATACCCTTAGCTCGAAAGGGCATACCGGAGCCGTGGCGACTTCGGTTTAGCCGCCGTAAAGGCCGCGCTGGTAGATTGGTGGCGCCCATAGAACTCGCGGATCTCGCGACACAGCGAGAATATGCCGACCAATGGGGGAGGCACTGGGAGGTCGTTCAGGGTTTGCTCGATATTTCCTCCATGGCGGGCTTCCCTGAACTCAAACGCGAATACACCAATTTATCGGACCTATACCACGCCCTTGGAGCGGCACGGTTGGCAGTGTGCGCTGCGTGGATGGGATTTGTCTTTGTCAATATAGGTCTAGCGTCATATCGCGAGGACTTCATCAACCATTTGGCAGCCCCCATGATATGCACAAGTGTCATCACTGCATTTTCAATCGGCCTATGGTTGCTGCTGCATCAGGCTCGAGGTAATACATCGGCGACCTTGGTCGCGAGAGTCGCGTTCGGACTTCATTGGTTGATCAGTTATCGAAAGATTCTGGCCTGAAGGATCTTCCAAACACCTTGAGGCAGGTATGAGCCCCTCAGCCAGCCCTGGAGACTCCCTGGGCTTGACCCGATAAGACGGATCTGCGGCGAGCACCACAGCCGCAAGCGCATCGCACGGTTGATGCGCCGCGCCGGCATCGCGGGGCGGGTGCCGAGGCGATATCGGCGCACCACGGTGGGCGATCCGTTCACGGTATTGCCTGACCTGGTGCAGCGCGACTTCGCGCCCTCCCACCCTGATGAGCTCTGGGTCGGCGACATCACCTACGTGCGCACCTGGGAAGGCTGGTTGTACTTGTCCACGATCATCGACTGCTTCTCGCGCCGTGTGATCGGCTGGGCGATGGCCGATCACCTGCGCACCGAGCTGCCGCTCTCCGCGCTGCACATGGCGCTGGCGCGGCGCAACCCGAGCGGCACGCTCATTCATCACACCGACCGCGGATGTCAAGGTGAATTCAATCGGTCGTCGC
>PKWB01000008.1 GCA_003131685.1 Candidatus Dormiibacterota bacterium | reverse complement strand
GCCCAATGGCGAACATACGCTGGCATGGGCGATGAGGCCGAGTCGTCCTGGCTGCAACCCGAGCACGTGGGCGATGTCGTGGAGTCGGTCGCAGAGTTCACCGGCTGGCCGATCACCCGCATCGCCCGCGAGCCGGCCCAATTCGTCGCGCCGCACCCCGGCGGACTCTTCGTGTTCGGCGAGGTCACGCCGATCGATGAGGCCGAGCGCTGGATCGCCGCGGATGCGGAGGAGCGCTCGCTGTATCAGCGCGGCTATCGCTGGTGCCGCTGCTACTCGGTGCAGTGCCTGGCCGGCGAGGAGGGCCACGTCCACCTCGGCTCGGTCATTCCAGTGACACGCACCCAGTTCGACGCGGCCAACCAGCGAGGCTGGTCGCTGCACTAACTCGCCCATGTGTCCCGGGTGGATGCGTGCCGTCACGAACGCGGCGTGTGCGGACGTCGCAGAGTCCGCGACTGTCGCGGGGAGCGCTAGCTCCGCGACATCGCATCAATGCGCGGATCACGCGAGTCTCGCGAGGTACGCAAGATGCGCGATCTAGGCGACGGCAGCGAGACGCTCGAGACGCGCGAGACACGCGAGACACGCGAGACGTGCGGGACGCGCGAGACATGCGTGCTTTGCGGCGTGCGCAAGAACCGCCCAACGCGCGCGGTCCGCGAACCAGGCGACGCTCGCGAACGATGCGACACTCGCGAACGACGCGAGATGCGCGGAGTTCGCACCCTCGAGTCGATGCGCGCGATGAGCGCCCGGCGCGGAACAGCCAGGACCGGCTGCAGTCGCGACATCAGCAGTGTGCGAACGATGCCCTCGACGCCCACGTCGGCGATCCGGCGACCCATATCCGGCCAGCGCGCGGCCGCGCGGCAGCGCGGGTCAGATCGTGTGGTCTGTGGGGTCCTGGGGCTTGGTGCCCAGCGCCCCTATGGGACGTCGGAGGCTCGCGTTGCCGGCGCGTGCCGGGAATGGCTGCCCGCGCTCGTGCTCCAGGTCATCGACCGCCACAGCCAGCGCCTTGGTCGCGAGAGCCGTCAACGTCAGCCCCGGAGTCCAGTACACGGCGTTGCGGGCGCGTTCGAGCACCTCGGGATCGAGCGACACGCCGACCGTGATCGCCCGCGCGGAACGCGGCACTTCCTGGTGCGCCGCCGGCCCTGTGGAGGAAGGTGGGAACACCGCAGCGAGGGGGTCGTCCCCCAGGGTGCTGCTACGCCGCGGGGGCATGGCGCACCTCCTGAGCGATCACCTCACAGGCCAGGCTGCGATAGTCGGCGGCGCCGCTGCAGCGCGCGTCGTACTGGGTGATGGGCTGCCCGAACGACGGGCACTCCGCGAGGCGCACGTTCTCGCGGATGACCGTGCTGCAGACCAGGTCGCCGAAGCGTCCGCGCAAGCGCTCCACCACCTCGGGACCATGCCGGGTGCGGGCGTCGACCCGGCACGCCACGATGCCGCTGATGCGCAGCCGCGGGTTGACGCGCTCACGAGCGGCCTCTACCCCGCGCAGCAGCTGCACCAGGCCGGCCATCGCCATGACGTGTGCTTCAACCGGGATGTACAGCTCCTCGACGCTGGCGAGGGCGTTGGCGGTGAGCGCGCCGAGCGCGGGCGGACAGTCGACCACCAGGTAGTCCCATCGGTCGGGGAGGTCGCCGATGAGCTGGGCGAGCCGCCCCTCCCCGGCGTGTATCTCGGCCAGCATGCGCTCGGCGCCCAGGAGCCACATCGACGACGGCACGATGTCGAGGCCGAGGGTGCCGGTGTGGTGGACGGCATCGGACAGCCGAGCTCCACCGAGGAGGGCGTCGAGCAGCGTGCGGGATTCCGTGGGGGCGGCCACCCACGCTGAGGCGGACGCCTGAGGATCGAGGTCGATCAGGAGGACGCGCCGTCCCGTCTCGGCCAGCGCGGCGCTGAGGCTGACGGCGGTGGTGGTCTTGCCGGAACCGCCCTTGTGATTGACGGTGGCGATGGTGCGCATGGCGGCGATGCCTCCCATATCGTCGGCCTCGCGAATCCCGCGAGAGTCGCGAACATCGCGAGATCCGCGGTGTCGCGAGGGTCAGCGACCACGATAGCGTCCCTGCGCTCACAGAGCGCTTACATTTCTGCCCGGCACGCGTCGTGCTCGGCTAGGCTGAGTCGGTGAGTGTCAATGCCGTGTGTCTCATCGGCTTGGTGGCTGTCCGTCCGACGTGGGACCAGGAGTCATCGTTGGCATCGGTGCTCGTCGTCACGGCCGGAGGCGATCGAGCGTTCCGCGAGCGGCATCGCGTTGTGGTCGAGCCGTCGATGGCGGGTGCGGTGCTGGCGCTCGGCGTGGGGCAACAAATCTTCGTGACCGGCACCGTGCAACGCGACCACAGGAACCGCGTGATCGTGGTAGCACGAGACCTGTGGCCGATCGGGGACGTGCCAAGCGAGACGACGGCCGGCGTTTCGGTGGGAACGCATGCGTCACCTCGCGAGCACCACCGAGCAGGGCACTGGCGTCGCGTCTCGATCGGCGGTCCTCGAGAACGCCTGGTCTGGGTGCGGACGACCACGGTCGGGCACGATCGCTGAGGGTAGGCCCCGTTTCCGGGTGCACCGCTGGCCGCTCCGTCAGCGAGACGATCGATGGGATCCGCGGTCGGTGCTTGCGGCATCCAAGTCGTGGCGGTGGAGGATGGGATTGTCGCGGTTGAGTTCCTCATCCAGCCCCGCGTCGAGGCATTCTCGGCAGAAGAACCGGCTGCTGCGCACCCCATGGCAGGCGATGCACTGATTCCACGACTGGTCAGAGCGGTCGTCGGGGATGATCGTTGCAGTCATCTCGGGTCTCCTGCGAGCGGTTGATGCATGCAAGCTCTTGGCCCGGACGCTGCTGCGCTGTCAGGGGCGCGGTTCGTGCGTCAGCTCGAACCCGGTGCGCAGCACGTCACCCTTGACAGAAGGAGCAGCGGCGGGAGGGACCCTGCTGTCATGCGTCGGCCGGTCGGAGGAGCAAAGACGCAATCGCACGGCGTTCCCCGGCGCGTTGCCCGCGAGCGTGCTGGCGTCTCGCTTCGATGCGCAGCGGGCACCTCACTCCCAGCCCTCCTCGGAGCGGAAGGAGAAGTGCTCGGTGTCGGTCACGATGATGTGATCCAACAGCGGGAGACCGACGATCTGGGCGGCATTGCGCAGCGCCGCGGTGACGACGCGATCCGCACGCGATGGTGTCGCGTCGGCAGATGGATGGTTGTGGCAGACGATGAGCCCCGCCGCGTTCGCGCAGAGCGCCGGCACCAGCACGTCGCGGGGTTGCAGGCGAGCAGCATTGATCGTGCCTCGCGCCACCTCGGCGTAGCCGCTGATGCGATTCCGGGCGTTGACGAAGAGCACCAGGATGCACTCGGTGATCTCCTCGCCGATGATGTGCCGGGCGATGTCGACAGCCTCACGGGGACTGTTGACCGGCGCGTGGTTGGGGTAGGTCGCATCGGCGTCGCGAACGACCGAGAACGAGTAGCGGCGAGTGGTGACCCGAACCGCGGGCATGGTGGCTCTCCGTGGGTGTGGATTCGACGCCAACGGGACGGCAGGTGGCGCCGGCGCGGAACAGGCCCGAGCCGCAGGCGAGCTCGTCTTGGGCCTTGGAGCGCCAAGAGGCGACGTCTGCCACGGTGGCGGAGGTGAATCCACACGGAGAGTGCAGGCATCCGGGTTTGGGTCTCCGCCCAGCGATCGCGGAAGGCGCAGGGCTCCTCTAGAATTGTGAGCATGGACCAGTTGGTTCTCCATCACGTCGCTGTCGCGCGCAACTACCTGTGGAGTCGTCGTTGGCAGGTCGATCTACGGACTGGCTGTTGTTGCCGCTGCTGCTTCCTTGCAGATCGAGGGCAGTTGGCCAACGCCTTCCGCCACGATCCCGCCTTCCCGCGTTCATCGTTCTGCGCGGTTATCGACAGCCCCGAAGTGGACCTCGCAGTCGAAGTCGTCAGTGTGGTGCTTCCCGAGGCCTTTCCCGGCGAGTTCGACATCATCCACGACGCGCTGGAGTTGACCTGCGCCGCCAGTGAAGGCAACCTTGAACAGGCCCTCCTGGCTGTCCTAGGCATCGCTGCCGCCGTCGGAGTCGCTGTTGCGGCCAGGCGCCGGCAACCTCGTCGGGTCGCGGCCCGGGCTTGAACCTGTAAGGTCGCCGTCTGCGCTTGGGCCGGCGACTGTTGGGCATAGTGAGGCTGTGCCGCTGAACCTCGATCCGTCCCGGGCGCTGCGTACCGTTCCAGAGCTGTATGCCCTCGTCGACGCCATCTTCAAGGCGCGACGCGACGATGAAACCGACGCCGTGGAGTGGAAAGGGGAGATCGGCGATGTTGGCGTCAAGCGCTGGATGGTCGAGGTTGCGCGTCACGCCATTGGTATGGGCAACCGGGCTCCTGACGCAGCGGCCGCCGCTTTCGAAGGCTGCGGCTACGTCGTGCTGGGCGTGGAACCAGGGCACTTCTGGGGAGTGCGCGCTCTCGATCCCGCCGACGCCGACAGCAAGCTCGTGCCGTACTTGGGGACCGCGGGTGTTCGATGCCGGTGGGATACCGTCAAGATTGCCAATATCGACGTCGCTGTCGTAACCGTCGAGCCTCCGCGGTGGGGAGATCCCATCCGCTGCCTGGAGAAGTCGTACTCCGAGGCCGATCGCAGCTACCAGAAAGGGACCGTCTTCGTCCGCCGGCAGGGCAGGACCGACCAGGCGAGCCCAGACGAGCTTCGGGCTCTCACCCAGCGCGCCGCGCTTCGGCGTGAACGGCTCGAACTCCGCGTCGAACTGCAGACCGACGGCCCGCTGGCTGTGGTCGATGACAGTCCAGAAACCATGTCTGCATGGGTGGAGGATCAGACAACGCAGGCGATTGCGTCTGCAAAGTTACGCGCGGCGCCCGTGTCCACTGCTCCACACCTCGCCGTTGCGGCGATCGTGAACAGTGTCGCCGCGCAGGCCCTCAGTGCGTTGACTCAGCCGGAGACGCGATCGCTCGCGCAGTTCGAGCAAGAGTACGCCGCTTGGGCGGGACGCGCTCGGGAAGTCGCACCGGCAGTCGTCCGACACCTTGTGGCGCATTCGCACGTCTCGCGAATCAGGCCCGCGATTATCAACAGCACCGATCGCAACTTCATGAGGGTCGAGGTCGAGCTGCGCGTGCTCACGGCCGGAGTCACTGTGCACGTGGCGACCAGTCGACGTGCTCCGGCGATGCCGGCACGGCCACGACCATTCGGGCCACGACCCGTTGACTTCAGTGCGCCCCTCTTTCGTGGCCCCTTTGCTCCCTTCGCCGCGCCGCCGCCGCCGCGAGAGGTCTGGGTTGATGCCGCAGATCCGATGCTGGTGCATTTCGCTCCGCGAGATGTCCGCCCGCAGAGCACCACCCACCTCGGGACGCTGACCATCGTCGGAAGTCGTGACATTGCCGGAAGCGCCGTCGGGCTCGAGTGGTCGGCGACCGCAACTAATGTCGACGGGAGGTTATCGGGATCGCACGTCTTGGACTTCGCGTCGAGCGTGCTCTCAGGACCCGATGTGCTCGATGCTGCACAGCCTAGTGACGCCGATGACGATGAGGATGAACTGCAGGACGACTGACGCTCACACGGGCCTGGGACGCCTCCGCCGCGCCCGGACTACCTCTCGCCGGTGAGCCGTTCGAGCAGGCTTTTGCTCACGCGCTGTATGCGCTGAGCTGAATCCCTGATCCCGGCGATGGCCGCATCCCCACCGCCGGCCCATGTCGCCACGTAGGCGAACGAGTACCCGTCTGAAACGATGCCGACAGCGTCGCAGCAGATCCACGCAACGGATTCCGCCTCAAGCTCGGCGACGCTGCGCGCACCGAACGCGCAGCCGCCGTGTTCGAGTGCGATGTGCGCCAGCTCATGGAACATCGTCTTCACGCGATGCGCGGGGGAAAGATCATGTCGAATCGTCACCGTCCGCGTCGCGAAGTTGGTCTCTCCGCACTTGCTCGGGGAATCGAAGGAGTCGAGAGCAACCTGGTAGCCGAGCTCCCGCGCTTGATCGCAGAGCGTGTCGAAGCACCCGGCGGGGTCGTCACCCGACACACGTGCGATCGGCAATTCAGGCAGCGGTTCGCCGTCCGTCTGCTCGAGCGCGAACACGACGGCAACGCGAAAGCTGCGCACGGTGTCGACAAGGTCGGAGCCGTCGTTGTCGTTGTCTCCGTCACCTGCCGTGCGATACCGGCAAGGCGCGAGAATGCGGATGCCGGTCTCGCCCTGGCGCACCTGGCGGCCCAACTCGAGCCAGCGCCGGTATCCCGCGACCAGTGATGCGTCCGGCCGCTGCCAGGCGATGAGCAGTGTGTTGCCGAAGCTGTACCGGTAGAAGCGACTCTGCATGCGCACCCAGGCGAGCCATGCCTCCGACGTGGTGAGCCGGCGGATGCCCTCGGTGAGCTGGCTGAGCAGATCGTCGCGGGTGACCGCGGCGCTCACAGGATTCCGCTCCCGTAGTTGACTGCCTGGTCCTCAGGGACAGAGCCGTAGTCGGCGGCGAAGCGAGCGATGCTCTCCGGCTCGGTCGAGCGACGGCTGTCCTGAGGCAGGCCGAGGAGACCGTCGAGCTCGTGCCGTCCATGCATCCGCTCCACGCGTCCGGGGTGGTCGGCGAGCTCCTGCAGGCGCGCCTGGATCGCCGCGACCTCAGCAGGGCTGCGGGGAGAGCATGTTGTCGCCATGGCTTGACCTCCGTGCGGGGCCGGCCTGTCCGGCCCTCGAGGGCCTCCCAGGACCACCGCCGTCGGCCAGCGTCAAGGGCGCCCGGGGCGGCGAAGCCTCCCTTGACGCGATGAGGTCGGCGGCTGTGGTGGGATGGCTCCATCGAGGGCGATCTATGCCGGCTCGCCATGGGTCGTTCGTGGTCGAGCGATCTCCCTGGAGCGGCCGTCGTCGAGCGTCAGAGGGCTTAACAACGGACGGCGCGGCCAGCTTGCTGAGAGCGTCGATGTGACGACAGCCACTTCATGAGCACGGCACTCGAGGCCGACCCGGGTACGAGGAATGGGGCCGGTTTCCCGGCCCCACGTCCTGCTAAGCCTCGGCCTCGCCGGTGGGCGCGGGTCCGAGCAGCTGGAAGCTCTCGACAACGAGGTCGAGCTGCTTGACGCGGTGACCCTCAACGTCGCGGATCCTCGAGGTGATGCGCCCCTCGACGTGAATCTCGCGACCCTTGCGGCCGTACTGGCCGATGATCTCGGCGGCCTTCTCCCACGCCACCACGTCGTGGAACTCGGCGAAGCCGTTGACGTTGGTGGCGATGCCCAGGTTGACGACGGCCTTGCCGCTCTGGGTAAACCGCTGCTCCGGGTCGGCCGTCATCCGTCCGAGGATGCGGAAGTGGTTGATCCCGTACGACCGGGACTTCGCCGGGGTGTCGGTGACGTCGCCATCGACGTCGGCTGCGAGGTCGGGCTTCCGGGCCATGGATGTGTCCTCCTGTGAGGTTGATCGCGTGGCTTTCGGG
>PKWB01000085.1 GCA_003131685.1 Candidatus Dormiibacterota bacterium | reverse complement strand
CCGAAGGGGTGGCCGAGGGCGATGGCGCCGCCGTGCGGGTTGAGCCGGTCGTCGAACGGGTCGATCCCTATGCCGCGCGCCGAGGGGATCACCTGCGCCGCGAAGGCTTCGTTGATCTCGACGACGTGGACGTCGTCAATGGTCATGCCCGCGCGCTCGAGCGCCTGACGCGATGCCTCGATCGGACCGAGTCCCATGAATTCCGGTTCGAGGGAGGTCAACCCAGTCGAGACGATGCGGGCGAGGGGCGTGATGCCGAGTTCGCGCGCGCGGGTGTCCGACATGATCACGACGGCCGCGGCGCCGTCATTGAGGGGGCAGGCGTTGCCGGCGGTGACCGTCCCGTTCTCGCGGAAGACAGGCTTCAGCTCGGCGAGCTTCTCCAGCGTCGTGTCGCGGCGAGGGCCGTCATCCCGGGTCACCGTGCCTCCGCCGTCCGGGAGCTCGACGGGCACGATCTCGCGATCGAAGAAGCCGTCATCCTGTGCGGCGACCGCGCGCTGCTGACTCCGGAGCGCGAACCGATCCATCTCCTCGCGGGAGATCTCCTCACGAGCCGCGACGTTCTCGGCGGTCTGTCCCATCGCGATATACACGTTGGGATAACCCTCCGGGTTGCCCGGCTGGAGGCGGTCGTTCTGGCATTGCGGCATGTCGCTCGAGCCGTGCACGAACCGGGAGACGCATTCGACACCGACGCTGAGGAAGACGTCGCCCTCACCGGCGCGGATCGCGTGCGCCGCCATCCGGGTCGTCTGCAGAGACGATGCGCAGTAGCGGGTCACCGTCGTCCCGGGCGCATTGACGCGGGTGAGGATGCTGATGACGCGTCCGAGGTTGAATCCCTGCTCGCCGCCGGGGAGCCCGCATCCGCAGATGAGGTCTTCGATGGTCCCGCGATCCAGTTGGGGGAGACGGTCGAGCACCTGGTTCACCACGCCGGCGGCAAGGTCGTCGGGGCGGATGTTGACCAGCGAACCCTTCATGGCGCGGCCGATAGGGGACCTGCCAAGGGCGACGATGACTGGCTCGGGCATGTGCTCTGTCTCCAATTGTCGTAAAAGACTATTGTCGGCCGCGTGACCTATTTCATCACCGGTGCCACGGGATTCATCGGGCGCTCGCTCGTCCCGTTGCTGATGTCGCGCGGCGACAACGTCTTCGTGCTCGTACGGCACGGGTCCCGGGCGAGGTTCGCGGCGCAGCGTGAGCGTCTCGACCCGGGAGGCAAGCGTCTGCACGCGCTCACCGGCGACCTCGCCGAGCCGGGACTCGGCCTCTCGGTCGACGACCGGGACCAGCTGCGCGGCGCCCAGTTCTTTCACCTTGCCGCGGTGTACGACCTGACCGCACCGGCGGAGGACACGGAGCGCGCCAACGTCACCGGCACGCGCAACGTCGTCGGCCTCGCCAACGAGGCGGGCGCCGCCTGCCTTCACCTGGTCAGCTCGATCGCGGTCGCGGGCAGATTCAAGGGCTCGTTCACCGAGGCGATGTTCGACGAGGGGCAGGAGCTCGACCATCCTTATTACAAGACCAAGCACGAGTCGGAGCGCATCGTCCGCACCGAGGCGACCGTGCCCTGGCGCGTCTACCGACCGGGGATAGTCATCGGATCATCCGAGACCGGCGAGGCGGATCGCGTCGACGGTCCGTACTACGCGTTCAAGCTCATCCAGCAGATGCGCGACGCATTCCCGCAGTGGGTGCCGTTCATCGGTCCCGAGGGCGGGCCCTTCAACCTGGTTCCGGTCGACTTTGTCGCCAAGGCGATCGACCACATCGCCCATCTCGATGGTCTTGACGGACGCGCGTTTCACATCGTCGACCCGGCGCCGCTGTCGCTGGGCGACACGCTCAACACCTTCTGCAGAGCTGCGCACGCTCCCGAATTCGCGCTGCGGATCGACCGGCGCATGGCACGGATGATTCCGGGCGGATTCGCGGCGATGGGTTCCCTGCCCGCCGTGAAGCGAATGCGCGAGCAGGCGCTGGCACGTCTCGGGATCCCCGAGGCCGCCTTCACCTACATGGATTACCCGGCGACCTTCGACGCGACCGACGCGCAGGCGGCGCTGGCCGGCAGCGGGGTCACATGCCCACCATTGCATGAATACGCGTGGAAGGTATGGGACTACTGGGAGCGACATCTCGATCCGCAACTTCCGACGCCCGCGAATGTACGTCGCGTGGCCGGCGGGCGCGTGGTGGTGATCACCGGCGCGTCAAGTGGCATCGGACGCGCGGTGTGCACCCACCTTGCGGCGTCGGGGGCAATCATCGTCGGTGTCGCGCGCCGCGCCGAGCAACTCGAGGAGATGCGCGCCGAGGTCGAGGGTGTCGGCGGCACGGCGTACGTGTATCCGACCGATCTCAGCGACCATGATGCGTGCACGCATCTCATCGAGCGCGTGATCGCAGATCACGGACGCGTCGACGTCCTCATCAACAATGCGGGGCGATCGATCCGGCGGTCCGTGCTCGACTCGCTGGATCGTTTCCACGACTTCGAGCGGACCATGAAGCTGAATTACTTCGGCGCGATCGCGCTCATCATGGCCGTGATCCCGGGAATGCGCGAGCGACAGGATGGGCACATCATCAACATCACGTCGATCGGCGGTCAAGCCTACCCGCCACGCTTTGCGGCATATGTGGCAAGCAAGAACGCCCTCGATGCGTTCTCACGCTGCTTCGCTCCGGAGGTATCGGGCGAGGGCATAACGGTCACCACCATCCACATGCCGCTCGTCCGCACTCCGATGATCGCGCCCACCGGGATGTACAAGAACTTTCCGACGATCAGCTCCCACGAGGCCGCGGACATGGTGGTCGAGGCGCTGATCAAACGACCGCACGAGGTGTCGACTCGGGTCGGCAAATTCGGCGAGCTCGTGCATGCGATCGCGCCCAACGTCCATCAACTGATCATGGCCGGGGCCTTCCATATGCTCCCCGACAACGCTTCGCATTCACCAAGCGACGGAGACGGAATCGAGCAACCGGTGACCCCCGAGGCCTACGCACTCGGGATGCTGATGCGAGGCATCCACCTTTAGCGGGCGGTCACCTCGGCGACGATCCGGTTGGCGATCACGCCGATCTCCGGGATCTCCACCTCG
The DNA here is from genome assembly GCA_003131685.1 of Candidatus Dormiibacterota bacterium. Lineage (GTDB taxonomy): Bacteria > Chloroflexota > Dormibacteria > Aeolococcales > Aeolococcaceae > Palsa-851. The sequence goes on along the minus strand of PKWB01000085.1, from coordinate 1,885 downwards.
CAGAGCTGGCCGGGCTGCAGCCATGGTGACGGCGTCTGCCCCATCGCGACCCCTGCCGGTGTCCCGGTGAGGATGAGATCGCCGGGCTCCAGCGTGAACGCATCGGAGATATAGGAGATGAGCGTCGCAACGTCGAAGATCATGTCCGAGCTGCTGCCGTTCTGGCGGAGGATCCCGTCGACCCGGCAGCGCACCGCCAAGGCCTGCGGGTCCGGGATCACATCGGCGCTGACGATCCACGGCCCGATCGGACAGAACGTGTCAAAGCTCTTGCCCCGCAACCACTGATCGCCCGGCTCGAATTGCGCAGCGCGTGCCGAGACATCGTTGGCGCAGGTGTAGCCCGCGACATGCGCCAGTGCGCGGTCTCGGGGAATGCGCCTGCCACCGGTGCCGATCACGACACACAGCTCCGCCTCGTAGTCGAGGTCGTCCACCTCGAGAGGCCTCACGATGTCATCAAACGGACCACGAATCGAGCTGGCGAGCTTCGCGAAGAGGATCGGATGGGATGGAGCGTCGTCGCCCAGCTCGCGCGCGTGTTCGGCGTAGTTGCGCCCGGCGCAGACGATCTTCCCCGGACGTGGCACCGGTGGCCCGAGGGCATAGAGGGGATATGACGGAGCGGCGCCCCGGGTGACCAGGTCCGGAAGGGCTTCGGATGCGGAACGTGCCGCGAGGGCGAGTTCCCGCGTCGCCAGGACGGCGGCCGCGTCGGCGCCGTCGGGCACCGCGACCGGGACGCCACCCATGGCGCCGAGGAGATCGTCGAGGCGGTATGCGCGGTCGCCGTCGATGAGAGCGGGCAGGTGCGCCGAGCCGTCGCGAATGGTGCCGATGTTCACGAGGTCTCGCCGGCCGGGTACCCGGCCGCCTCGAGCACCGTGTCGTGGAGCAGACCGTTGGATGAGATCCCCGTGCCACCGCGCACGGGGTCGTCGCCGCTGCGGTCTGTGAACCGGCCGCCGGCCTCGGTCACGACCAGCTTGAGCGCCGCGTAATCCCAGAGGTTCGCGCGCGACGTCCAGCCGATATCCGCGGTGCCCCGCGCGACGGCGAGGTGCGACATGGAGTTGCCCACACCGCGCGCATCCCAGCAGCGCCCGGCGAGCGCGACGAGTCTCTCGGCCTGGTTGGTGATGACGAAGCCACGGATCGCGGTGTGGGTGATCAGCGCCTCGGAGATCTCCGAGATCTTCGACACGTGGATTTGCCGTCCATTGAGGTATGCGCCGCCGCCGAGGGTCGCGTGGAAGCGGAGTCGCATGGCCGGGGCCGACGCGACGCCAACGACGGACTCGCCATCGCGCTGCAGGGCGATGAGCGTCGCCCAGGTCTCATTGCCGCGGACGAAGCTCCGTGTCCCGTCGATGGGGTCGATCACNNCCGAACTCCTCGCCGATGATCGCGTGGTCCGGGCGCTCGGCGCCGACCCGCCCGCGGATGTAGGACTCGATCGCCCGGTCCGCCTCGGTGACGGGGGAGAGGTCCGGCTTGGCGTCGATCTTGAGATCGTGGGCCCGGAACCGCTCCATGGAGATGCCGTCGGCCACGTCCGCGAGCTCGAGGGCGAGCGCGAGATCGTCTGTCACCGCGACGGAGCTTACCGGGCATGGGGTGTGCCACCGCCTGCACCCCCGTGTAGCCTTAGCGGTCAGGTCCGCGTTGGCTGCGGTGCGTCCAGATATCGAGAGGTACTCCCCATGGCTCACATCAAGCTCGACGTGCTCGCCGAGAACGGCTACGCCATCCTTGGCGATGGTCCTGCGATCCCTCCGGAGGAGTGGGAGCGGCTCGAGTACGTCGACTGGAAATCGGGCGGCGATACCAACTTCGCCCCGCTCGCCTCAGCGAAGGGCGAGATGGAGTGTGCCGGCTTCTGGGA
>PKWB01000168.1 GCA_003131685.1 Candidatus Dormiibacterota bacterium | reverse complement strand
GGCGGCCGATGTCGTCACGGCCGGCTACGTGCTCGGGGAGCTCGACCTCGCGGACGCGCTCGCCGTCGCCCGAGAGGCCTGGCGAGCCGCCCGCAGGCTGTTGGTCGTGGTGGGGCCGGGCACGCCGGGCGGCTTCGCGCTGATAAGGGCGGTTCGCCACGAGTTGCTCGGCGACGGGGCGGCAGTGGTGGCGCCCTGCCCGCACGAGCGACCCTGTCCGATCGAGTCCCCCGACTGGTGCCATTTCACCGTTCGGGTGGAGCGCTCGCCGTTGCATCGCAACCTGAAAGGCGGCCGGCTGGGCTACGAGGACGAGAAGTTCAGCTATGTGGCAATCACCCGCACGAACGGGCGGCTCCCGGTCGGCGGCCGGGTCCTCAGGCACCCGGTCCTACGCAGGAGGCTCGTCGAGCTGCAGGTGTGCTGCGACGACGGCGCGCTGCGCACGGCACGCGTCGGCCGTTCGAAGGCGGCCTACCGGGAAGCGAGATCGCTCCGGTGGGGCGATCTCGTCAGCCGGGACATGTTCCGCGACGACGACGGGCTCACTTGAGCAGACGGGACAGGCGCCGGTCGGCGAGCGGCTTCCCACCGGTCTGGCAGGTGGGGCAGTACTGCAGGGATCTTGTGGCGAAGCTCACTTCCCGGACGGTGTCCCCGCAGACTGGGCAGGCCGAGCCGGTGCGACCGTGCACCCGCATCGATTGCCGCTTCCCGTCCTTGAGCGACGCGGGGTCGGAGTCGACGGCAAGCGCGACCGCCGCAGTCAGCACGTCTCGAATCGCGGCGGCGAGCCGCTCGAGCTCCTCGCCGTCCAGGGCGCCGGCATGCCGGAAGGGGGAGAGCTGGGCTGCATGGAGGATCTCGTCCGAGTAGGCATTGCCGATCCCGGCGATGACCGCCTGATCGGCGAGGACGCTCTTGAGCGTTCCCCGTTGTTCGCGGAGGATCGCGCCGAGGGTGGCCGGCGACAGCTCCGGATCCAGCGCGTCGATCCCGAGGCGCGCGATCCCGTGGACATCCCGGGGGTCTCTCACCACCGACACCGCCAGACGCTTGTCGGTGCCGTGCTCGGTGACCTCGAGGCTGCCGGCGTCCTCGAGGGTCACGATCACCGCGAGCGGGCCACGCAGCGATGGACGTGCGTTGGTGGGCTTATCCCGGAGCCTGATCCAGCCTCCGCGGGCGAGGTGCACGACCAGGTGCAGAGGAGGAATCGAGAAATCGAGGAACTTCCCACGGCGGACACAGGCATCAAAGGCGAGGCCCTCGAGCGCGGTCGCCGGCGGGTCGAACGTCTTGAGCACGGCCACCGAACGGACGGTCACGCGGGACACCACCCGACCCTGAAGGCGCGTGTCGAATGACCGGCACAGCGCTTCGACCTCGGGCAACTCAGGCATCGCGGGTGAAAGAATGCGCCCGGTGCCGAGAAGCGTGGCTGGTCCGCGTGCCGTCGTGCCGCGGCGAAGCCGTGCGCACGGGGCGGAGGACGTTCTCTGCGTCCCGCGATCGACCATCTTTCCGGATGGCGCCTGGCACGGTCTGGTCGCGCGCGGCCTCGAGCGCGTGCTCCGGACGATCCATGCGACCTCCGAGTACCGGCCGCGCGCCGAGATCGAGGACAATCCCGAGCTGCAGCAGATCATTCCGTACTGCGTCGTCCACCATCCCGACGACGATACGTACCTGCTCACCCGCCGCTTGCGGCGATCGAGCGAGAAGCGTCTCCATCACCTCTACTCCCTCGGGATCGGCGGACACGTCAACCCCGGTGACGGCGAGGGTGAGGATCCCGTGGTTGGCGGACTGCGCCGCGAGTGGGCCGAGGAGATCCGCTGCCCCACGCGGGCTCGTGCCAGCCTCGTGGCCATGCTCAACGACGACTCGAGCCCGGTGTCTCGCGTGCATCTCGGCCTCGTGTTTCTGGTCGAACCTGAAGGCGGCGTTGTCGAGGTCCGCGAGGTCGAGAAGCTCGAGGGTGAGTCGCTCTCGCTGGAGGCGATGCGCCGCCACTACCTGAGCATGGAGTCCTGGTCGCAGCTCGTCTACGACGACCTCGTCGCCGGTGCCCAGACGCGGGTGGAGAAGAGCCCGCTGATGGTGGACCTCGAAGCCGAGCCATGAGCCCTGCCTTCCCGGCTCGTCCCGACTACTTCCTCACGCCGGATGACCTCTCGTCGTGGTTCGAGGCGAACCCGTCGGCGACGGAGCTGTGGGTTGGATTCTGGAAGAAGGGGTTCGAGCGCCCGGGCATCTCATATGCCGATGCGGTGGACGAGGCGCTCTGCAACGGCTGGATCGACAGTGTCGTCCGTCGGGTCGACGATGCCAGCTACATGCTCCGATTCACGCCGCGCCGGCCGAAGAGCAACTGGACGGAGGCGAACCTCCGCCGCGTCCAGGAACTGCGCGCTATGGGGCGTCTGCGCGCGAGCGGGGCGCGTGCCGTCGCAGCCGCCTCTCAGGCTGCGCGGCGCCCTGGGCGCTGACCCTCCGTATACTCGGACCTCAATGGCAACTACCGTTCGCGTCCCCGGCCCCCTTCGCCGCCTCACCGGAGGCAACGCCGAGGTGAGTGTTGAAGGCGGCACCGTCGGCGCCGTGCTCACCAACCTCGATGCCACCTATCCTGGCTTCCACGATCGCCTGTACGACGACACCGGGAGCCTGCGGCAGTTCATCAACATCTATGTCAATGACTCCGATATCCGCTTCGCCCAGGGCCTCGAAACCCCCATCGCCGAGCGCGACGAGGTATCGATCGTCCCCGCCGTTGCCGGAGGTGGCGGTCCCCGCTGATCGTCCGCTGAATCTGCTGCCGCGATCTGCGGTGATCGCCGTGGCGATGTCGGGTGGGGTGGATTCCAGTGTCGCTGCAGCGCGCGTCGCCGCCACCGGTTTGCGCGCGTTCGGTATCACGCTGGCGATGTGGCCGGGAAGCAGGGACACCGTCCGCGACCGCGGCTGTTGCTCCATCGACTCGGTCGATGACGCCCGGCGCGTGGCCACCGCACTGGCGCTGCCGCACTACGTCTGGAATCTCGAGCGCGACTTCGAGGCAGAGGTCGTCGACGATTTCGAGGCCGGGTACGCGTCGGGCCTGACGCCCAATCCCTGCGTCCGGTGCAACCAGCGCATCAAGTTCGGCGTGCTGCTCGAACGGGCTCGCGCCGCGGGAGCGACGCATCTCGCCACCGGCCACTACGCCCGCACCGGCCGGAGAGGGTCGCTGGTGACCCTGCACCGGGCTCGCGATGCACGCCGTGACCAGGCCTACGTGCTCCACCGGCTGGATCAACGGCAGCTCCGGAGCTCGGTGTTCGCCCTCGGCGGCGACGAGTCGAAGGCAGGCGTTCGAGCCGAGGCGGCTGCGCTCGGCCTGGGAACGGCCGCCAAGCCCGAGTCTCAGGACCTGTGCTTCGTCGAATCGGATCTGAGGTCGGACCTGCGAACCCGGCTCGCCGGCCGTTTCGCGCCTGGTGCGATCACCGAGATCGACGGCACGGTGATCGGGGAGCACGAGGGCGTTCCGTTCTTCACAGTCGGACAGCGTGCGGGCCTGGGGATTGCGCCGTCGCGTCCCGACGCGGCACCTCGCTATGTCATCGAGATCCGCCCCGCCCTGAACACCGTCGTGGTCGGTCCGCGTGAGGCGCTTCGCCGAACCACCGTCGAGGCGTCCTCATTCCGGTGGATCGCTGGGTCGGCGGCAGCGGTGGGAACCGCGTGCGACGCGCAACTGCGCGCGCACGGCGAGCCCCATACGGCTCGGATCGATGCGGCCGACGGCGATACGGTGCTGATCCGATTCGACAGCCCGGTCGATCAGGCCGCACCCGGGCAGTCGGTGGTGCTCTACCGCGGTGACGAGGTTCTCGGAGGCGGCTTGATCCGCCGGGCAGCCTGAGGCGCCGCGGCGGTGCCCCCGACCCCGGAGCAGGTCGTCGTCGGCATCCTCGCAGTCCTCTTCGGCTGCCTGGCGGTGACCGCTTCGGCGTATGCCGGGCGTCAGACCGGGAACTGGCTGTACTACCTCTGCACGGTCGGCAGTCTCGCGTTCGTTGCGGGAGTCATCGGCCAGCGGGTGTTTCCCAGTTCCGCCGCGATCGCACGGCTCGGGGCATCGGCGGCCTCGAGCTCGGCGCCCGGACCGTGGGATGCGGGGGTCTCGCTCCCGCTGATCGGGACCCGGGTGACCCCGGTGGCAATCGTCGGGCTCCTGGTCGCAGCGGTGGGTCTGAGCCTGGTGCTGCTCTTCGAGCGAGTCCCGGGGGCGGTCGGTGTAGCGGCACCCACGCGTGCGTCGCGGCTTGAAGACGACGATTCGGTCTGAGCCCGCGCTGACTACAATGCCGCCCGCGCCCCCATGACCCCTAACGCAGTCGCGTTCTACGCCATCGCCGTGCTCATCGTGCTTGCCGCCGGCGCCGCAGCTGGGCTTCCTTCGCTTCGCCGTGCCGGTTATGCGGGCGCCGCCGTGATCGTGCTGATGGCCGTCCTCGAGCTCATCTCGGGTGCCTACGCCCTGGCGGTGGTCCAGCTGGTGGTCCCTGGAGTTGCGGCGGGTGTGGTCGTGCTCGTGCTCCGGCGAGATATATACCGCGGACTCGTCACCGGACCGGTGCTTCCGGAACGCTTCTGGATCGCCGCTCCGATTGCGATCGGGACCGCTGCAGTGCTGGTGATCACCCTGGCGGTGGTCGGCAACGGCTGGTATCCGGGGAACCTTGGGGTCCTGCTCCCGGCGTACCACAACGGCGCCAGCCTGGTCACCGTGCTGCATTACCGCACGCCGTATGCCCTCGCCATCGGTGTCGTGGTGGTCGTCGTCACCATCGGCGCCGCGCTCGTCATCGGCCGGCCGAGCGCTGACGAGCAGACCCTCGATCAGATGCTCGAGCAGCGCCGGCAGCGCGAGGANNCCGCCAGGATCGCGAGCAGGGACGCCGGCGCCCCGCCGGGAACGACTCGTGAACGTCGGCCCGGGTCAGTTCGCGGTCCTGAGCGCGGCCGTCTTCGCCATCGGGATCTACGGAGTCCTGGCGCGCCACCATCCACTCGGCGTGGCGATGTCGATCGGACTCCTCTTCGCGGCGCCGGTGATCGCAATCGTCGGTTTCACCCATGCCGTCGACGGTCCGCCCGCATTCGGCGACGCCGTCGCCGCGTTCGCCATCGTGGTGGCGAGCTGCATCTGCAGTCTCGGGTTCGCCTTGATCATGCTGCTCTGGCGGCGCACCGGACGGGCGGATATCGATGCCCTCGGCGACCTCGAGGGATAGGGGATGGCCATCTACAACGCGGCGTGGGCAATCCCCTTCCTGCCCCTCCTCGGCGCGATCTTTTCGCTCGGGGTCGAGACGCAGCGGCGGGCGGCCCAACTCTGCGTCTTCTTCACCGGTCTCTCGTTCGTGGTCGCGGCGGTGGTGCTCGTCGTCCGCCTCACCCACGCGACCGCTGCACCGTTCGATTCGCTGCTGACCTTCTTCCAGATGACCCCGCCCGAGGGTGCGACCTTCGCGACCCAGTTCCAGGCACAGGTCGGAATCCAAGTGGACGCGCTCTCCACGAGCTTCGCCGCGGCGATCATCCTCGCGACGTTGGTCATCCAGGCCCATGCGGTCGCGGCGATGCGGGGCGAGAACGGCTTCCGGCGATTCTTCTGCGGGTCGTCGGTGCTCGCCTTCTGCACGACCGGTTTCGTGCTCAGCCCCAACCTCTTCGACTCGCTGATCATGTGGGTGGGTGCGTCGGCGTCCCTGTACGTCCTCGTCTCGCTGTCGTGGCAACGTGCGGACGTCGCCCGGCATTCGATGCGCGCGATGGTCGTCCTCACCGCCGGCGACATCGCGCTCACGCTCGGAGTGGTGTTCGCGTGGATCAAATTCGGGGTCTTCTCGTCGCTGCTGCAACCACCCGCCGGACAGTCGATCGCGGATCCCTTCTCGTTCAACGTGCTTGCGCAGGGGGTCATCGCGACGCTGCACCACGGTGTGGCGAGCACCGGACCGCGTGCGATCCTGGTGCTGGGCATCGTCTTCCTGGTCGCCGCCGCCGTTCGCAGCGTGCAATTCCCCTTCACCGTCTGGCTGACGGACACCGCCGCGTCGGCCGTTCCGGTCGTGGCACTCGCCGCCGCGACGGTCGCGCCGCTCGGCATGTACGTGGTGGCGCGGATCTATCCCGTCGTCGCGCACGCACCGCGAGCCCTGCCCGTCCTGGCATTGGTCGGCGGCCTGAGCGCCGCACTCTCCGCGGCGGCCGGCATTGCCCAGCGCCGCATCACGCGAATCGCCGTGTGCGCAGTCGCCTCAGAGCTCGGGCTCGGCCTCGTGGCCCTGGGCATGGGCGGCTACAGCGCGGGGGTGTTCATCGCGCTCTCCTCGGTGTTCACGTCGACCCTGCTGTTGCTGTCGGTTGGCAACCTCATCCGCGTGTATCGCACCGACGACATCGCGGAGATGGGCGGGGCGTGGGCCAGGCTCCGCACCACCAGCATCGCGCTCGGCGTGTGGGCGGTGCTCGCGGGCGGCATCGGGTTCAGCGCCTACTACGCAGTGTCCTCGGCGCTGAGCGGCGCCGACCCGGCGGGCGGGGTCTTCAGCGGGATCGAGCGCGTCGTCGTGGTCATCATCACCGTCATCGCCGCCGCCCTGGTGGCGTTGCTCGCCGGCCGACTCCTGCTCACGGTGACATCCGGTGCCGTCGCACGCCGTCGGGGCTTTGCGCACGAACGGGTTGCCGAGGTTGAGGGCACACTCCGCCGCCCGCTCTGGGTGGCGATCATCGCCGCGGTGGTCGTGGCCGTCGTCGGGCTGCCCGGCGTCGAGCCCTTGATGCGATTCATTTTCTACGGTGGCCACCAGCAGGCGATCAGCCTCGACGCGACCGCGGCGCTGCTCGCCCTGCTGACGCTCGCCGGTGGCTTCGGCGCCGCGTACCTCTTGTTCGGCCCGGCTCGCAGGGGCGCCGCCATCGTGGCGGACGCATTCCTGCCGCTGCGGGTCGCGGCAGAGGGTTTCTATGTCGAGCGACTGACGGAGCTGGCCGCGCAACCGCTGCTCGCGATTGCGGGACGTGTCTCCAGCTTTGATGACGAGGTGACCGCGCCCATCGAGACTTCGGTGGGAGAAAGCGTCGACTTCGCGGCGACGGGACTGGCACTCCTGCGCAACGCTCGATTCGCCCGCTACCTCGCAGGAGGTCTCGTGCTCATCGCGATTCTCGCGTTGCTCTCGGTGCTCGCCGCTACGGGACACCTCTGGGTGCACCTGGTATGAACGTCATCCTCTCGACGATCATCTGGTCCCCGTTGCTCTTTGCGCTGATTGCGATCTTCCTTCCCGAGCGCAACGAGGAACAGCGTGCGCGGGTGCGCACCATCGCGCTCGCCGGCGCCGGCGTGAGNNTGGTTCTGGAACTTCGTGTTCCAGGCGCACTACGACCTCGTCGCCGACGGCATCACCCTCCCGCTGCTGGTGGTGGTCACGACGATCTTCGGGTGCGCGATCTTCCATTCGTGGAAGGTGCACGAGCGGGTCCGGCTGTATGTGGTCCTCGTGCTCCTCGTCGAGACGGCCGTCAACGGCGTGCTCTGCTCGGCCGACTTCCTGCTGTTCGCGGCGTTCTGGGGTCTGCTCCTGGTCCCGATGTACCTGCTGAT
>PKWB01000174.1 GCA_003131685.1 Candidatus Dormiibacterota bacterium | reverse complement strand
CTTCCCCGCCCAGCTACCGAAGGTTGTCCGCCCAGGCGGGGACCAGGGTCTGCGGTTCCAGTGGGCGCCTCCCCGAGAGGTCGCCAATAGTGGCAATTACGCCTCGCCATCACTCGCCCTTGCTCCGAATGACAACTACGGAGCCGCCCTGCCCGGCGGGGGTAGTGGGTCAGTTTGAGATGGGACGTTGATGAGCCTCACGCCGGGCTCTCAGAGCCATGGGAATCGCAAGGAGAATGCCCAGCACCGCCAGGAAGACCAGAAGGTACCCCACCCCATAAAGGACACTGCGGACATCGGTCTCCGAACCAGATGGCTCACGGCCCAGAAGCACGAGCACCAGGCCCCCGGCGAGGATCCACGACCGGTTCTTGATCACCCAAGCCATGCCCCGATTATCCACGGATTCCGGCTATCCGAGAAGGGCGACGATCTCCTCGATCTTCCAGGGGTCAGTCTGAATCCGACCCTTCTGAGGCAGCGATGGCGACATGCCACTCTGGGTCCATGACATGCGAACGGACGAAATAGCAATGAACGCAGATGAGGTATCCGACCTTCATCGTGGCGAGCCCACCCACCGGAAGGTAGGCGAGGATCGGCACGCTTATCCATCCGTTCTCCCCGCAAATTGGGCAGCCCCTCTTTCCAATCCCGTTCATCGAGGCCATCGAAGAACTCGTCGACCGCCGGATCGCGCTCCATGGGGGAGCTGTCGTCGTCCATCGTCGCCTCCTTGGCCGCTTGGTATGGCGCGAAGGTTAGCGATCCAGCAGGGCTACGATTTCCTCGATCTTCCAGACGTGATCGCTGACGCCTGCGGCCATCGCGGGAGTCATCGAATATGGGTTGGCGACGCTCATGTGGGGCCGAGCGAAGTTGTAGTACATGAAGTGCAGGGACACGGCGGCGGCAAGGTTCTCGACCTTGCGGCTGAACGCATTGGTGAGCCGGGTGAACCGGCGCATGCCCATCCGCATGGTGAGGTTCTGACGCTCGACGTGTGAGGTGCCGACCTCGGCCAGATCGGGCGCACCGCTGATACGCGTGACCTGCGAGCCGAGGCACCTGGCGGGGCTGTAGCGGTGGTCGGCCTCGGGGTCGATCCCGTAGAGCTTCACCAGCATCGCGTAGTCCACGTCGCCGCCGAACGCACCCTCGACCGCCGCACCCCTAGAAGTCGTCGTTTCCGCGCGAGCGCGCTACAGCCGATCTGACGCTGTTGTGACAAGCTGCACACGGGGCATTTCCTAGCGGGCACCCCTGACGCCAGAATGTCTCGTGTCGAGCCATCTTGTGCGCCGCTCCGACGCGTCGTCTGCGCCCGCCATGTCGGCGCGAACCCCAACCTCGATCGACCAAACGCTGATCGCGCCGCTACGCGACCTGGGCTACGGCGACTTCTGCGAGTTGATCCGCCTGTTCCTCGACGAGGCCGCGGGGCGGGTCGCTCGGCTCCAGGCGATTCAGCAGCAGGGTGAGACGCCCGAACTCGCAGGCGTCTCGCACGCGCTGAAGGGGACGAGCGCAGCATTCGGGGCGACTCGACTGGCAACCCTCTGCGCCGAGATTGAAGAGGTCGCCCTTGGTCCGGCATCTGCCGATCTGGCGATGCTGGTCAACGCCGTCGTCGTCGAGTTCGACCAGGTCCGGATCGCGCTCACTGAGGAACTCGTTTGACCACGTTGCTGGCGGTGGCCAAGTGGGCCGAGTCAGTAAGCTTCGTGCTGCTGGGAGTCGTCGCGTTTGCGCAATGGGTGCGGCTTCGAGACAAGAAGCAGCTCTACCTCGCGCTGGCCATTGGTCTGCTAGGGCTTGTCTCCGTTGCCGGGGACGTGACCGCAGTCGGCGGCGTTGCGACGCTGCTCCGCGGGTCGGCAATTCTGCGCTTTGCAGTCGATACCCTGCTGCTGCTCGGACTTCTTCTGTCCGGGTATTCGCTGCTGCTTTTCCGGGCGGCGGTCGTGCCGTACGGACATGTTGGACGACGCGTCGTGCGTGCGGCGGTTCTCCTCGGTATCGCGTGCACGCTCGTGCCCCTGCCATCATCGGCGAAGGGGATCAATCCAATCCAGGTCGCCGCGGTGCTCTACATCGTGATCTTCTGGTGCGTCGCAATCGCGGAGCCGGCCGTTCGATTCTGGATGCAATCCCGTCAGTTGCCGGTAGTCCAGCGCGCCCGGCTGCGTTCCCTTTCTCTGGGATATGGCTTCATCGTCGTCCTGATCATTCTGGCGATCGGACTCTCACCAGTTGCAAGCAACACCGGAGTCCAATTCGGGCTGCAGCTGGCGGTGCTCCTCTGCGTCCCCGCGCTCTATGCAAGCTTTGCACCGCCCGCGTGGCTGCGACGGGAATGGCGGGTCAAGGAGGAGGAGGCGCTGGCGCTCGAGATACGCGAATTGATGCTGCTCTCATCGGATTCGACCTCGCTGGCGGGACGTGCGCTCACGTGGGGGGAGCGGCTTGTCGGTGGCCAGGCGGGTGCCGTCATCGACGCGACCGGAGAGACGCTCACCGCGCACGACATGGACGATACCGAGGTGGCAGCCGCCGTCGCGCAGGCGGCCTCAGGCCGGCCTATCCGGTTGGGCGACACCCTGGCGGTGCCGCTGGAGTTGTCGACCGGGCAGGGATGGTTAATCGTTCGTGCAGGCGCGACGTCACCATTTTTTGGGATCGATGAGACGACTCGCCTGCAGGGCTATGCAACCAATGTGAGCGTCGCGTTGGATCGCATCTCGATGCTCGACGCCTTACGGACCGCCGAGCGCGTTGCGGTCGAGTCGAGTCTTGCAAAGAGCCAGTTCCTCGCCAGCATGAGTCATGAGATTCGCACCCCCATGAACGGGGTGATCGGCATGACTGGGCTCCTGCTCAAGACCGATCTGTCCGATGAGCAGCTGGAGTATGCCGAGACCATCAAGCGTTCAGCAGACGCTCTCCTGACCGTGATCAATGACATCCTGGATTTCTCCAAGATCGAGGCCGGGAAGATAGACCTCGAGGAGATCGAGTTCGACCTCCGTTCCGTGATCGAAGAGGCTGCTGAAGTCGTTGCCCACAGTGCTGACGAGAAGGGGCTCGAGCTGGCAGTCATGGTGCAGCCAGGCCTTCTCGAGGACGTCCGCGGAGACCCGGTGCGAGTACGTCAGGTCTTGCTAAACCTGCTCAGCAATGCGGTGAAGTTCACGGAGACCGGAGAGGTCGTGCTCCACGCAATGTCCGAGCCCGCCGCTGCTGGTTCGGACGAGCGTGCGCCGAAACTGGTGCGATTCGAGGTGACTGACACGGGCGTCGGGATCGATGCCACGCAGCGTTCGCTGATCTTCGAGAGCTTCACCCAGGCTGACAGCTCGACGACTCGCTCGTACGGCGGCACGGGTCTGGGCCTGGCGATCAGCAAACAGCTGGTCGAACTCATGGGAGGTCAGATCGGGGTTGAGAGCGAGCTCGGGCACGGGAGCACCTTCTGGTTCACGTGCCGGCTCGAGCCAGCCGAAAGCGTCTCCGCAGTCGCGCAGGAGCGGAAGTCGCTCCGGGGCGTCCATGTCCTCGTGGTCGACGACAACCACACGAACCGCGTCATCCTCGAGCAGAACCTGGTGGGTTGGTCGGTGCGCGCCACCGCGTGCAGCGGTGCTCGCGAAGCCCTGGTGGAGCTGTCGAGGGCAGCGGCCGAAGGTGACCGCTACGAACTGGCCATTCTTGACTATCACATGCCGGAGATGGACGGCCTCCAACTCGCCCGGTCGATTCGCGAGCACCCGGCGCTTCGGAGCACGAAACTTGTCCTGTTGACATCATCTGCTCGGCGCGGCGATGCCCGCGTGGCACGAGGCAGCGGCATCGACGGTTTCCTCACCAAGCCGGTGAAGACGTCCGCCCTCTACGACTGCCTCGCCGCGGTCCTGGCACGTAGACCCACCGCGGCACCGGTGCCGATGATCACCACGTATACGCTTGCCGCGACCAGCGCCGCGCAACGCCGCCGGATGCTCGTGGTCGACGACAGCGCGGTCAACCAGCGTGTGGCGACCCGGATGCTGGAGAACATGGGCCACCGTGTGGACGTTGCGAGCAATGGGCGAGAGGCCGTGGTCGCCGTTCAAAACGAGTGCTATGCCGCCGTCCTGATGGACTGCCAGATGCCGGAGATGGACGGGTTTGAAGCGACCATGGCCATCCGACGTCTGGAGGGCAGCGGCAAGCGCATCCCGATCATCGCGATGACCGCGGGCGCGATGAAGGGCGATGAGGAGAAGTGCATCGCTTCGGGTATGGACGCGTACATCAGCAAGCCGGTAGACCCGGACCGGCTGAGCGAGATACTCAGACCCTGGGTAGACGCCGATATCGGGGAGGGAGCGCCACAAGATCGTGCAGATCATGGCGATAACACGCCAGCGCGGTGGACGAACGGGGCTGCCTGATGGACGGCGGCACAGCGGGGGCAGCCCGTTGATCCTTCTTGAAGCGGAACCCCATGACCGGCCACGCGATGCGATTTCGCATTCCAACCCCGCGACTTCGGAGCTGACCGCGCTGGCCGCAGCAGCGAACTCCCTGATTCGCGAGTCGATGACCGAGATGGTGGCCGTCTGCGACCTGACCGGTGCGATCATCATGATGAATCGGGCCATGGCAGCGGCGGTCGGAGGCCCGGGTGCATCCGGTAGTCTTGCGGCCCCGGCGTGGAAGCATCGCCGTCTCGACGGAAGGACCTACGCGGCCGCCGACCTTCCGTTGGGGCGAGCCTTGCGCGGGGAAGGGGTGACTGACGAGGAGATGAGGGTCATATGGCCCGACAATCGCCGTCAGAGTGTCGTCGTCAACGCGACCACGGTCTTTGACGACGATGGCCGGACGCTCGGCGCCCTCGTGATGATGCGCGATATCACGCCGCAACGCGACGCGGAGGCAACAGTCGCATTTCAGACGCTGCACGATGGTTTGACCGGCCTTCCGGGGCGCCTTCTGTTCGTTGAACGCGTCCAGCGTGCTCTCAATCGCGGCGCCCGCCATCGCTGGTCGACGGCGCTGTTCGCGGTCAAGATCGACGGCTTCGAGGCGATCAATGCGCAGTTCGGGCACGACGCCGGGGACCAGGTCACCAAGGAAGTTGGGAAGCGGCTCCAGGCGTGCGTGCGCGCATCCGACGCGGTCTCGCGCGAGAGCGGAAACGTCGCTCGACTCGGCGGAGACGATTTCTTTCTCCTCTGCGAGCGCATTGGCGGCGTACGAGGTGCGACCAGCATGGCCGTTCGGATCGCGAGTCGCTTCGAGCGACCGATAGCGACCGATGGCGAGCCGATTCGGATCTCCGTGCACGTCGGGATCAGGGTCGTCCGGGGTGCGAAGCACAATCCAAACGTCATCATTCGAGAAGCCACATCGGCGTTGGCCCTCGCCCGGGAATCGGGGGTGGGTCGGACCGCATTCTTTGCCGAGGAGATGGCTGCCGCAGAGACCGCGCGGTTCGACGAAGAGCACGCCCTACGCAACGCGCTGGAGCGCGGGGAGCTGCGAGTCGCCTTTCAACCCAAGATCTCGCTGGCCACGGACCGCGTCGTAGGGGTCGAAGCGCTGGTGCGTTGGAACCATCCCCAGCGCGGGCCGATCCCGCCGGCGAGCTTCATCCCGCTCGCTGAAGCGACTGGTCTCATCGTTCCGATCGGAGCGTGGGTGTTGCGCCAGGCGTGTCAGCAGGGTGTGCGTTGGCGTGAGCTCAAGGGGGTGGTCTCGGCGCCAATCGTGTCCGTCAACCTCTCGGCGCGTCAGTTCGACTCAAGCCTGCTCACGACGCTTCGTACCGTGCTTGCTGAGACCGGCATGGATCCCGCTCACCTGTGCCTTGAGGTCACCGAGAGCATGGTGATGGGTGACCCGGACCTCGCCATCGGCATGCTCCACCAGATTAAGGCGCTGGGCATCTCGATCTCCATGGACGACTTCGGCACCGGATACTCATCGCTCGCGTACCTGCGCCGGTTCCCTTTGACGGAGCTCAAGATCGACAAGTCGTTCGTCGATGGTCTGGGCCGCGACCCAGAGAGCACGGCCATTGTCGCCGCGGTGATGGGAATGGCGCACGCGATGGATCTGAGCGTGGTAGCCGAGGGCGTCGAGACAAGGGCGCAGCTCGACGCACTCCGTGCTCTCGGCTGCGACGAAGCCCAGGGCTATTACTACGCTCGCCCGCAAGCCGCCGAGCGCATCGATGAGCTGCTGACGAAGGCCCGTCTCGACGGCGATCGGGCACCGGCACCTCGTCCGCAGGGGGCTGCGGAGTGGGGGTCCGGCACCATTGTCATTGTGGACGATGCGCCGGAGGTGAGGCTGCATGCTCGTATGAGCCTCACCGCAGCCGGATTCGGCGTGCATGAAGCGGAATCCGGCGAAGGCGCTATTGACCTTATTCGACGAGTCCGCCCGGATTGCGTGCTGCTGGATATGCATATGGCGGGGATGAGCGGTCTCGACGTCTGTCGCGTCCTCCGCGCCGATCCAGCGACGCGAGACGTGACCGTGGTGATGCTCACGGCCGATGGCAAGGCCGCCGAGAAGGCGGAGGCATTTGCCCTCGAGGCGGACGACTACATCGTCAAGCCGTTTGTGCCGCGTGACCTCGTCTCCAGGATCACTGCAGCGATTCGCAGGCGGGCGGCGATCGACCCATCGTGAAGTGCGTGAAGGCGGAGTGCTCATCGCTCTCGATCTGACGTAGGGGACGCTCGCCGGCAGATTGCTTACGAGCCGCTCGGCTTCGTGCATCATCGACTGGCGCGGCCTCGCTGAGATCGCCGCTGAGTACGTCTCCACGGGCCGGCTCGTCTACATCGGCGGACGTCTCCACAGCCGCAGCTGGACTGGTAGGGTTGCGGGGGTTGAGCGACGCATGCGCAATTCGGCCACTTTCCATATGCCTTCGTTAGGCGACGGAAGCATCCCTGACCTCACCCTTCCGGCACGCCGCCACCGGCACCTGTCTCCGGATTCTTCGACCCTTCGCATCAGGATACCCGCCTTCTGCCCGAGCCGTGGCCCCTGCAGCGTCGTCCCGGGATGCGGAGGGGAGAGACGGCGTTAGGCCGGATGGTTGAGGGCGATCTCATTTAGCGCTCCGACGGCGAGCGTGGGCGACTCTCGTCCAGCCTAGGTGTCGGAGGTCGAGATCCTGCCCGTGACAAGACCGTAGTCTTAAGACCACACCCCTATCAAGCCGGGCTCGGATGCTGTCTGTGTGGGCAACGTGGCCAGCCCGGAGCGACCCGCAACAAGGCGCCGGGGGACGACAGCACCAGGGTCAGTCGCATTGTTGCCTGTCTTCAACATCCCCGACCGAGCGATCATTGCCTACGAGGCGATTCCGCGCCTGCGCGCGCCCAGCGATCGCCTGTCGGTGCTGCGCAGTGCTCTCGAGGCGGTGCGCTTCGCCACGCCAGCGGTGCTCTTGATGCCGACGTTTGGCGACCTCTTGGACGAACTTGGGATTGCTCCAGCCCAGCTGGCGGCGGAACACGGGGCCAATGCTTCGGACGTCGCGTGGGTCATCTCGAATGCCGCGGAAGCTCGCAACGGTGACTCCATCGACGAGAAGGTCGCCGAACTTCGCGCGGCCGGCTTCCTGGTCGCCTTCGAGGCGAGGGGGTGGGCGACGGAGTGGCACGAGCATATCGCGGCGTTCCGACCCGACTTCCTCCTCCTGGACGCTCCCACCGTCGCGCAGGGCTTGGGAACCACCTTCGGCATGATCTTTGGCTCCCTGATCGGTGCGCTGTCGATCACCAATGAGATTCGCAACGGCATGATCCGGCCGACGTTGCTGGCGATGCCGAACCGCAACCTCGTTATCGCCGCCAAGGTGATGGCCAGCCTCATTGCGGGCGCGGTATTGGGTCTGCTCGCCGAAGCAATCGCGATTGGTGTGGGGAGTGCTGGCCTCGCCGTGCGTGGGATCGGCATCGCGCCCAGCGTCGGCGACTTCGCGCAGCTGCTCGTCGGTGGAGCTGCCGCGGCCGCGCTCTGGGCGGCAATTGGGGTCGGGGTTGGCGCGACTATCCGCAGTCAGATTGGCGCGGCCATCAGCCTGGTGGTGTGGCTGTTGTTCATTGAGATGACCGTGATCGGCGTGGCGCCGGGTGTCGGCAAGTTCTTGCCGGGCGCGAGTGGCGGCGCGCTCGCAGGAGCGATGCTGCAACAGACCGCGACCTATCTGCTGGTTCCTGCGTTGGGTGCGCTGCTCATCGTCGCCTACGCCACCGTTGCCATAGGTGCGGGATTGATCACCACCGCTCGCCGAGACATCACCTAGAGGAGTGCCATGCAGAATCGCAGCTCCCTGCTGCTGGTTGTCTCCGTCGGTGCGGTCATTGTCGTGATCGTCATTCTCCATCTCACTGGCGTCCTCGGCGCCAATCTCCACGGCTAGCCATGGGCATGCATACTCCTCCTGCCGTGCCGATCGGGCTTCAGGTGATCAATGCCGCACAGTTGGTGAGCGACGCACTCGATGTTGCGCTGACGGCGGCGGGAGGGTCGCTCGGAATGTGGCAGATTCTGGTGGCCGCCTCGGGGAAGGACCAACGGCACGGAGCGCACGCGGCGTTCTCTGAGGCAATGGGCGTCGGCGCCACGGCGCTGTCTGATGAGGCGCATCGCACGGAGGTTGCGGGGCTCGTGGTCCGCAAGCCTGATCCTCAACACTCGCATGAACCAAGGGTCGAGCTCACCGACGCCGGTAGAGCGTTGTTCCATCGCCTTCTGCTTGCGGTGGTGGCATTCGATGCGCGGTTGCGGACAGGGCTTGCAGCCGAGGAGATCGACGTGTTGAGCAGCATGCTGACGCGGCTTCGCAGCAATATTGCCTCGACAGAGCCAACCTAACGGTCGTCTGAACTGCGCGAGATTGGCGCTCTGAGGGCGCCTCTGACGCAGTGACGGATGAACACGATCAGCGTGCGGACACGATCGTTGGCGATGTCTCGCGGTCGGATCCCGGCGCCCCAAATAGGAGGCTATTGTTCCCGACACGGGAATTTCTCTACAAGGCTGGCGGAGCCGACGCGCAGCTAAGCAGCTGACTTACATGCCGTCGGCGGAGTGAGCCACCGGCATGTAAGGATCGGTCGAAGAGGCGTGAGCGAATGTCGCCGGGTTTGCCTCGAAGGTCGTACGGCAGCCATTGGAGCAGAAGTGGAATGTGGTGCCTTCGTAGACGGCGAGCTGGTCGGACTTCTTGGGGTCCACGGCCATGCCGCACACCGGGTCTTTCGGCGCCGTCTGCTGCTCAGGGGGGATCTCCATCGCCCGGAGCATTGCCACTCCGCCGGTGCGGAAGAAGCGCACCGAAAGACCAGCGATGAAGAGAAGAAAGGCGATGTTGAGAAACGTGTCGTAGTTCCAGCTGATGGTGGTGTCAAAGACGATGATGTTGCGATTCGTGGGCACGGCTCCGGCAATATTGAAAATGAGCCCAATTACCAGCCCCGCCGACACCATCGCGGCGTACGAGACGACAAAGAGATAGACGCTGACGCGAGCACCGTAGTACTTGCGATAGATGTTCAGGATCGGAAGGATGACCAGGTCGGCGAAGATGAAGGCAATAACGCCGCCGAAGCTGATCCCCCCGCGCCAGAGCACCGCGGCCAAGGGGATGTTGCCGACCGAGCAGACGAAGCTGATCACGGCGATGAGTGGCCCAATGAGTGCCCCCCACACCTCGGTGACGCCTCCGTGCCCGGTGAGGAAGACTGTGGACCACACCGAATCGGGTACCCAGGCACCGAGCGCGCCCGCGATCACAAAGCCGAGGAGGAGGTCCGTCCATAGCCCGTAGACATTCATGAAGAAGTAGTGGCTGATCGAGGTAAACGCCCGCCCTGAGAAGAGGCGGCGAAAGAATGAGCCGCCGCTCACGGACATGTCCATCGCGCCGTGGCCCTCCATCTTTCCGAGCAGGCCGCGATCGGTTTGCTTGCGCGCTTGCTCGACGATGCTGCGCCGCAGGGTGAATCGAAAGATCACGGCGAGAATGACGATCATCACCAGGCCGCCGCCGAACTCGGCGGCGAGGAACTGCCAGCCAAGCAGGATGAGGAGGACCAGACCAAGCTCGAAGACCAGGTTGGTCGAGGCGAATTCGAAGATCACGGCATTGCCGAGCGTCGACCCTTTGCGGAACAACGTTCGAGCCACCGCAACCGCGGCATAGGAGCACGAGGAGGACGCTGCGCCGAACGCCGTCGCCAACGCAATGGACTTCGGCGTGTCGCGGCCGAGCAGGCGTGAGACCGCCTGCTTGGAGACGAGGGTCTCAACCACCGCCGAGAGAAGGAAGCCGAGCGCGAGCGGCCACAGCACTTGCCAGAACATTGCGAACGACAGTCGCAGTGCTGAGCCGATATGGTCGCGGATGAACGCGAGGACACTCACGCTCAGTTCTCCACGAAACGACCGATAGCCTGGCTCAACTCCCGGAGCTTGGGTGCACCGTGCCCACTCTTCACGGCATCAGCAACGCAATGCTCAACGTGATCGTCAAGGAGCAAGAGCGCAACCCGGTCCAGCGCCGCCTTGACAGACTTCACCTGGGTGAGGATGTCAATGCAGTACCGCTCCTCGTCCACCATCCGCTGCAGACCGCGGGCCTGCCCTTCGATCCGAAGGAGCCGTTTCTGTATGGCGTCCTTATGAGCGATGTATCCTGCCATCCCGGTAGCATACCCCTAGTGGGTAGGGCTATGACGCCGCTCAGCCTGTGCGGCGGTCAGGTCCGATGTCGGAAGGCGCCACATGCACGCATATCGCCAGGTATGGCTTTCCCAATGGCGTGCCGTGTCGAAGTTGCAGCCTTTCAGTGCCGCGCATGCAGCAGCTGGTCCGGATGTTTCCGGACATCCGCGTTCACACCCCGTACCCGATCCAGTTCGGGGACGGTGACTGGATCACCGTTGTCACCAACGTAACCGGGACATTCACTGGGGCGATGACCCTGCCCAACGGCACCGTAATCGCCCCGACAGGAAAGGCGTTCGACCTCGGGTTCGCCCAGACCAGCAAGTGGGACGGTGACCAGCTCATCGTCATCTCCGCCTTCTGGGACGCAGCGCTGCAGGCTAAGCAGGCCGGACTCCCACAGTAACCCGGGAAGCCAGCCGGCTCGCGAGCGTCCAGCGTCGCGAGCCGGCCGGCGCATCTCGACACAGCGTTAGCGCAATGCTTCCGCTCCGGAGGGCGCGCGGTCCATGAGCACGGCGAGCTTCAATGGGCTGCTTATTGCAAGCGCGATAGCGGTTGCCGCGCCGATCCTTGCTACGAGCGTAAGGCGCGTGAAACTGCCAAGCGCGGTCGTGGAGATCGTCGCCGGGACTGTCGTCGGGCCGTCTGTGCTTGGCTGGGGGAACATCGATCAGCTGGTCGATGCGATTGCCCTGCTTGGGCTACGCCCTTACGGACACCGTTGGCGCCTATCTCGTCCGACGTTTGTGTGCAGATTCGCGGGAATCCAACGCAGTCCATCGCACGTGCTCTAGTCGTCATTCCAACCAATTCCCGACGAAACCAATGGTTCTGAACTCAGCACTCCTCGGGAAGTGAGGACTAGTCTGGGGGACCAGG
>PKWB01000001.1:6841-6977 GCA_003131685.1 Candidatus Dormiibacterota bacterium | reverse complement strand
GCCACCACTTGTATGCCGTCGCTCGCGAGATCCCCATCTCGTCCGCGACGTGCGCCGCAGAGCGCCCAAGGGCGATCCGTTGAACCAGAATCAGCCTGCCAACCGGGGTGAGTGCCGCCTTAGGATGGGACACCGG
>PKWB01000001.1:0-6807 GCA_003131685.1 Candidatus Dormiibacterota bacterium | reverse complement strand
ATCCGCAGGTGGAGACGGACCGCACACACCGACGATGAACGACGTCTAGTTGGGTCCTAGACCTTGGACGACCACCCGCCCCGCAGGGATCGTCACTCCTGCGTCGAATCGTCAGGGGACGCGTTCCACCGG
The DNA here is from genome assembly GCA_003131685.1 of Candidatus Dormiibacterota bacterium. Classification (GTDB taxonomy): domain Bacteria; phylum Chloroflexota; class Dormibacteria; order Aeolococcales; family Aeolococcaceae; genus Palsa-851. The sequence continues at coordinate 6,675 of PKWB01000001.1, read as the reverse complement.
TCCGGCATGACGATCTGCGAGCAGTCGTACACCCCGTACCTGCGTTGATCCGACGGCATTCCCGTCGCTGCCCTGTTGTGTGACGCCGCGACTACTCAAACCCTGGGGGTGGCTCGTCCGGTTTGAAGGGCGGCAGCGGTTCGGGTCGGTAGGGCAAGGGCCATCGCATGAACGCAGGATCGTCGAGACCGGAGTAGGTCACGCCATGCGGCGGCCAACCAAGGCGGTTCCGTCGAACGGGCCAGACTTGCGCGAAGATCGCTACATCGGGGGCGACGATTCCGGGGGGGATTGGCCCATCAGGTGTATCGACCACGAACGTCTTCACGAGGAGATTGCCGTAGACGAACGTTATGACGTTCCCTACAAGCCCATGTCCATCAGCTGGCGATACTGGCTGATTCGAAAAGTAAGCAGCTCGCGGCTCCTCGCCAGGTTGTGGCCCCGTCGCGCCAATCCACACTGTCGCGCGCGGTGGCGGCGCTTTGTGTAGCCACAGCCAGTGAAAGGCGCTCATGGGCACGGGGCAGAAGTGGCCGGGATCCGTAAAGCGAACGGCTAGCTCCAAGAGAAGAGCGGATTTGACAATCCAGAGGGCCACGAACTCCTGTTCACCGACGTCAAGGAAGATCGGCCCCAAGCCGTTGAGGGCGCGACCCATGAGGCGCTTGAACTTACCCTCCATTGTCCCTAGCCAGACGCCGTTGCACTCCTCGCAAAGCGCCTGCGGTGCGATGACGTTCAAGCGGCGTTGTCGGGCAACGACCTGTCCAGCCCTAACAATGGTGACGGGGCCCTTGATCTGGAGGACTTCTCGCGCCCACTGCTGGAGGGCATGTTCGTCCGTGAGGGGGCCGTTACTACCGCAAAACACACAAACGCCGGTCGGTCGGCGGGGCATCGTCTAGCCTGTCCTCACGGCGAAGACTCAACCAGACGAGCAGCACACCCCGCGAGGGGCCAAGATCCCAATCCCGGAGAAGGGGAGTTCCGGCGCAACGTCGACAAACTGAGCTTTATTTCTCCGTGGCATTCAATGTGGTCGCAATGACCTCGAACTCGGCCAGGGCTGCCTCCAGATCCTCCACGATCTGAGCGGCAATCACTTCGGGTGGTGGCAGGTTATCGGTGTCCTCCAACGACTCATCACGTAGCCAGAAGATGTCCAACGACGCCCTATCACGAGCCATAAGTTCGTCGTATGTGAAGGGGTGAAAACGCTCGCTCTCCTTGCGATCCTGCCGATTGGCCGCGTTGTAGCACGCGACGAAGTCGTCGAGATCGGATCGGACCAGCTGCCGAGTCTTCAAAGTGAAGCTCTGATTCGTGCGGAAATCGTAGATCCAAAGTCGCTGGGTCCACGGTCGCTCGGAGGGCGGTTTGCGGTCGAAGAAGAGCACGTTGGCCTTCACACCGCCCGCATAGAAGATCCCCGTCGGGAGCCGAAGCAGCGTATGCACGTCGCACTGCTCCAGTAGCCGTCGCCGGACCGTCTCACCCGCTCCGCCTTCGAATAGGACGTTGTCGGGGACCACGATGGCCGCCCGTCCGTTAATCTCAAGTAGGGAACGAGCATGCTGCAGAAAGTTGAGTTGCTTGTTCGACGTCGTCGCCCAGAAGTCCTCACGGAGATAACTCATGGATTCGGACTCGGTGTCACCTTCGGCGGTGATGACCTTGTAGGACGACTTCTTCCCAAAGGGTGGATTGGTGAGCACCATGTTGAAGTGGTCCGAAGGCGAGGTACGCAGAGAGTCATCGACGGTGATGAGGCTGTCACCCTCGGGGTGGCCAATGCCGTGGAGCAAGAGATTCATGGCACATAGGCGAGCAGTCGCGTCGACGATCTCCCATCCACGAAGAGCCTCGTCGCGGAGGAATCTCTTCTGGTCTGGATCGAGCTCGCCGCGCTTCATGTACTCATACGCTGCGAGGAAGAAGCCACCAGTGCCAGCGGCTGGATCGCAAACTGTGTCTCCCGGCTTCGGTTTCATGACATCCACGATTGCTTTGATAAGCGCCCGCGGAGTGAAGTACTGCCCTGCCCCCGTCTTTACGTCCTCAGCATTCTTCGCGAGGAGGCCTTCATAGGCGTCACCCTTCACGTCAGCATCGAGAGTCATCCATTGCTCTTTGTCGATGAGATCCGAAACGAGGCGCTTCAGCTTGGCCGGGTCCTGAACCTTGTTCTGCGCCTTACGGAAGATCACGCCGAGCGTTCCCGGTGACCTGCCCAGTTCGACGAGAATGTGACGGTAGTGGAGGTCGAGATCATCGCCGTCAAGTCGAACGAGAGAAGCCCAGTCAAGGTTCTCTGGGACTATCGACTGTCGACTGAACGGTGGCTGGGCTTGCTCATCCGCCATCTTGAGGAAGAGAAGGAAAGTTAATTGTTCGATGTAGTCCTGGTAGGAAAGACCATCGTCGCGGAGGACGTTGCAGTAGTTCCAAAGCTTCTGGACGATCGTGGCGCTATCACTCATAAGGACACCTTTCGTCGTGTGGTTCCTAGCTTGCGGACGCGTGCCTGCCGGATGTTGGATGATGCCGGATCCGCAGCGACGCGCTCGAGGAGGACGGAGGCAGGCTCATCCGCGCAATCCTGTGGGACGAGTTTGCCGCTAAAGGCCGCGGCGAGGATGCCGGCGCGTAGAGCTTCGCTTCTTGACATGGCCGTGCTTACTGACCGCGAGGCCACGGCGAAGGCGGTCGCCCCACTTGCGTGGCGAACCACCATTCTCTCCTGGACAGAGATTGGTGGCACGGGAATCTCGTACCGCAGAATGTCGCGAAGGTTGATATGCGGGTGCGCCGTTCCGGTTGCGGCAGCATCTGCTTGACGACGGCCGACACGGCTGTTCAGAACCAGCACCAGATACTCCGGCATGACGGAAGCCCCTGGGCGAAACAGCACCATCCCTTGCGATAGGCACAAGCGACGCCCAGGGGGTACAAGAGCCGCCCACCCATAGCTCAACTCGCGACTGTAGATCACATCTCCAGGCTGCGGAATGTGCCTGCGAGTCTGTATCTGGAACTCAAGCTCATCGACCTGCGCGGCGGATGCCAACCGCAATAACCCACCAACGACATCACGCGGTCGCAGGGCAGGGATACCCGACCGAGCATAGCGCGGCGTTCTGTGCGCGCAGTCCACGAAGACAGGGCACACAGATTCGAGGGGGACAGTAGGCCAGCCCCCAGATGATCCGGATCGCTCCTCCGTCGCGAAGTCGTCTCCGCTGATGAGGAAGTCGGCGAACTGTCCTCCCAGGCTCTCCAAACGGCGACGGACTCGGTCCAAGGCTGCGATGCCGGCGTCGAGTCGGGAGAACTGCTCCTCGATGGCAGCGACGATCCGCTCCTGTTCCGCGAGCGGTGCGACGGGGATCGCGATCCGCGACAACTTGGTGGCGTTGACGTTGGGCTGCGCAATTCCGGCAGCTGCGCGGCCGATCTGATTCCAGTACAGAGGGCTATTGAGGAACCATCGGAGGTAGCTCGTATTGACGGTGTCGGCTGGACGCAGTCTGATCAGATATGAAGCGAAAACCGCATTCGGGACCTGCCCTATCAAGAAGCTCTTCCCGACGGTTGCCCCAGTTCGCGCAAAAACCAAGTCTCCCGGTGCTAGACGAAACCGACCGATATCAGCCTGGGCGATCTCGCAGGTAGGTACTGAGTCCCAATCCACTTTCCCGTCTTGAATGTCAGTGATGCGCAACATCTTTGGTCCGGCGGCACTACTGGACGCTCGGGCGGTGTAGCCGTACTGGATCGCTTGGCAGAGTGTCCCAAGCTGCGCGGTCGTCCAACCTGCGGGCAACTCGCTCACGCTGCCAACACTGAAACCAACTCATCCATCAAGGGTGTCAGTCGTTCCCCGAAGACCTGAACGGCCTTACCAATCCCGCCGTGTTCGACGAACGGCGTGTACTCAAACGACTCAGGCACGATCCCGAGCTCGCTGGCGATGTTGTCCTTCATCCAAATCAGCCACCGCAACTGATCGGCCGTGAACCCCGCACCCTTCTGCTGCTGTCCATCTAGCCACGCCGCAAACCGCGTCTCCACCTGGTCGCGAAACGGGACAAGCTCCTGCTCTTGGTGCAGCGTATAGCGCACTAGGGAGACGATGTCCGTGAGCATCCGTCCGCCGGAGCCGCGCACCTTCGATTGGTCGAGAAGCTCATACGCATGCCAAAGCTTCTCTGGGGTCCACTGACGGGGTGGACGCTCGATGGCCTTCGCCAACTCCTTGACCTCAGAGAATGTCGGGCGATCGTGGTACGGTCGGCTATAGAGAACTTGGAGGGCACGGATGTCATCCTTGTGCTCCTCGATGTAGTCCCTGAAGGAGTTGATGAGCGAAGCGGCCTTCTCTCGGCTCTCGGCTGATGGTCCAGCAAATAGCACTTGATCAACTGACGTCTCGTCGATTGTCTGCTCATAGGACTTGCGGACTTCCAGGATGGCGTTCCGCAAGTCGGGGTTCGATGCGAGCGGCTGGAGCGCCTCGCTCAGCATTGTCTCGGCGATGGATGCAACGGCCGCAGGATCATCTGGCGATAACCCGGCCGATACCGTCGCCGCGATCTGCTGGTCGGGGTCCAAGGCCTCCACGATATGGCGCGCGATCGTCCCTAAGGCGTGGCCCTTGGCGAGCCCCTGAAGGGTCTCCCTGTCATCCTTGGTCAGCCGCTTGTCGAGGCGCGCCAGCCGGCCAGCGACCGATGATGCGATCTCCGGATCCTTGTTCCCAAACGCTACGGCCTTGAACAATGCATCCAGCCCTTGGCTCGGCTTCCGCTCCAACGGCTGGATGGTCTCGGCCAGGTCGGTATCCATGACCCCGACTGCGTCCACGACGACAAATCGGTCCTTGCGCTTCGCGTCGTCAGTAACCGCTTGGAACTCGGTCTCATTGATTATCCGCACGCCCCGGCCAAGCATCTGCTCGAAGTAGGTCCGGCTCTTGACTGATCGCATGAACAGCAGACATTCGAGTGGTCTCACATCCGTTCCCGTCGCGATCATGTCGACAGTCACCACGATCCGCGGATACATCGAGTTGCGGAAGGCCTGAAGGAGATCCTCTGGCTTACCGTCGCGCGTCCGATAGGTGATCTTGGTCGCGAACTTGTTCCCCTTACCAAAGACCTCTCGCACTGTCTGGACAATGTCGTCGGCGTGGGAGTCGTCCTTGGCGAAGACCAACGTCTTGGGCACAGTCGTCCGACCGGGAAACAGCTCGGTGAACAGTTTGTCCCTGAAGGTCTGAATCACGGTACGAATTTGGTCTTGTGCCACCACGGCTCGGTCGAGCTGTTTCTCGGAGTAGGCCACCGGCTCGTCGACGGCGTCCCATCGAACCTTGCGCGTCTGCCGGTCGCGGAAGCCGGCAAACTCACCCGCCTCGATTGTCGAGCCTGCCTTGGTTATGGAGGTCTCGATCTTGTAGACAGTGAAGTCGACATTTACTCCGTCTGCCACCGCCATTTCATGCGAGTACTCCATCACCAAGTTCTGGCGGAAGAACCCGAACGTCTGCCTTGTTGGTGTAGCCGTAAGGCCAATAAGGTGCGCGTCGAAATACTCCAGCACCTGACGCCACAGGCCGTATATTGACCGATGGCATTCGTCAATGATGATCACGTCAAAGGCATCGGGCGGCAAAGCCGCGTTGTAGGCAACCTCGACAGGTTCTGCGACCGCCAACTCGTAAATGGAATGCTCGTCGATCTCCTCGTCCATTTCCTTCTCACCCTTCAGGATCGAGAAGATGCGTTGGACGGTCGAGATACAAACGCGCGAGGTTTGGTCAATTGTGTTGGTCGTTAGATGTTGAATGTTGTACTCGGCTGGAAACTTGCGTTTGGTTTCGGGAATTGCGAACTTATCGAATTCCAGTTTGGTTTGCCGACCGAGATTCGATCTGTCTACAAGAAAGAGAATGCGCTTAGCGTCGGCATGCTTTATCAGCCGGTAGCAGATGTTGGCCGCGGTAAAGGTCTTCCCAGATCCGGTTGCCATTTGAATGAGCGAACGGGGCCGGTCGTCGCACAGCGAGGATTCAAGATTGTGAATCGCTACGGCCTGCACACTCCAAAGATCGCTGACGTCGAGTGTCGGCATGTGCCGGATGCGTGCCCGAAATGTCGGCGCATCCGGTTTCGCTTGAATCTGGCGCAGCCACTCCGCGAGCGTTTCCGGACGATGAAATGCGAAGACGCGACGGCTGCGCGCATCGGGGTCATAGCCGTTGGTGAATCGGGTCTCGGCTCCCGTCGATTCGTAAATGAATGGCAGGGGATAGACGGGCGGCTTCATCCAGTCGGGCAACCCCTCGACGTACTTACCAGACTGGTGCTCGACCTCAGTGAGAGTGATCCCCTCCGGCTTAGCCTCGATTACCCCAGCCGGCTGGCCGTCCAGGAACAGAATGTAATCAACCCGGCCATGCCCCTTCGCCAGCGTGAACTCGCGGACTGCGACGCCTGCTGCTACCCCTAGGTTCAGGTTCGCCTGGCTCTGAACGGCCCAGCCAGCCAGAGCAAGCTGCCTGTCGATCTCAATCCTGGATCGGGCTTCTCTGGCCAGGTATTCGGACTGCTCAGGGGTCACTGCGCAAGAGGATACGTGTGGATAGCCTCGGACTAGCCTGGACCTTTCAGT
>PKWB01000007.1 GCA_003131685.1 Candidatus Dormiibacterota bacterium | reverse complement strand
GAGGTCGGTGAGCAGGCGCAGGCACAGAGCCGTGATGCGCCGCACACGTTCGTCCTGGTCGGTGACGGACGCCGTGTGTCGACGTTCAGCCATGGGGGATGGTTGCCGAGGCCCGCTCTCGCGCCGCCACCACCGCGCGCAGCACGCCCGCGAACGCCCGATCGGTGCGAGCCGAGGCGCCGACGATGGGGCTGCGCCGATGGCTCGCCGTCTGCACGTCGACGGTGAACGGCACCTCGACGATCTCGGCCCCCGCGGCGCGGAGGTGGTCGAGGAGCTCGGCGATCGCCGGGAGCTCGAGCGCCCGGCGGCCGTCGCCGGGGAGCAGGAGCGGGACGACCAGCCCGGGCCTGAGGAGACGGCCGTTGGATCCGGCGACCATGGCATCGATGCTGTCGATGATCTCGCCGGCGGCGATGAAGGACGCCTCACCGAGGTCGATCGGGAGCACCGCGACATCCGCGTGCTCCAGCCAGTGGGCGACGAGTGCCTCCTTGGCGCCCTCGCTCAGGCTGGGCAGGGTGTTGGGCAGGTCGACCACGACCAGGGTGTGGCGGAGCCGGAGGTGGGTCACGAGCCGGTCGATCTCCGCAGCTGTGTACGCGGAGCCTGCGGAGCGGCGCTCGGGCAGGACCCGCAGGCGCTCGTTGCGGGCGAACTCACCGTTGGGCACGAGTGCGCCCCGGTTGAGAGCCTCGACCACCTCGCGCACCGTGAGCGCGTCGGTCGGGACGGCGAGCTGGCGCCAGGAGTCGGGGTTGTTGAGGTTGGCGTCGACGAGCACGGCGCTGCCGCCGTGTGGCTCGACGGCACGGGCACCCAGGACCCCGATCGCCGCCGCCTCCGTGGTCTTGCCCGGGCCGCCCTTCGGCGTGCCGACCGTGACCACCGTGGAGTGGGCGCGGAGCAGGACCTGGCCGAGTCCGGCAAGGTCGGGCGCTGGGAGCCGTGGACGCGAGGGAGCCACGCGCCCGATGAGCGTCCGCAGGCGGCTGCCACCCCGGTCCGGCACATGGTGGTTCGCCGCGTCCTGCGTTTCCAGGGCCCCGAACCGGCTGTCGTCGGAAGCCGTGCCGTACGGCTGGTCGGACCCCACGCCCGCAAGGGCCGCGAGCGGAGTCACCGGCGACCGCGATGCGTTCGCGCCGGCCTGTTCGAACCGCGGTCGATGGTCGGGGATCGGAGCTCCGGATGCCGCCGGTGCCGCTTCACGACCCGTCTGCACATCCGCGTCGGCAATGGGACCGTTGCCGGGAAGCGCGCCGCGCGCCCACGCCGGCGGCGCCGGAACCCTCCCGTTGCGCCGCTGCGGGGAGGTGGCTGCGGTGGAGAATGCCTCGCCAGATTCGCGGCTTCGAGCGATGTCGTCGTAAACCCCTGACATGTGCGACATGGCCGCCGGCCGTTGATCGCCGCCCGGGCTCAGATCGCCGCTCAGACGTCGCACCAGCTCCCAGGCGAGCGCCTCCAGGCTCTCGGCGACAACTGCGGTCCCCATGCCGGCCGGGATGTCCGCCGCCACGATGTCGTCGCGGCACCAGACCAGGTGGCGTTCGTCCGCCGCGTCGCTTGCGGCCAATCCTTCGTGGTCCGCCTTGCGGATGATCAGGATCTCCGCGTCGGCGAGCCCAAGTGCCGCATCACCAAGGTGCGGCTCCGGGGGACGGAGCAGCGCGATGGTGCCGTCGACCACTGGTGGCAGGAGCGCATGGACCGCGCGCAGGAGCCGATCCGACTCCTCGGCGGGGAGGAGGCTGACCAGCATCCGGGTGGTGCTCATGGCGCCTTCGCGAGTTGCTGACGAGCCTGACTGATACTGCCGCAGCACATCGAATATGCGTTGCTGTTGTGGCGCACCACCCCGACCGCGAGGATCGCGATGCATGCGGCGAGCGTCACGCCGGCCAGCCGAAGAAGGAGCTCGACAGCGACTGGCCAGCGACCGCTGTGCGCAGCGCGAGCCCGATGGTCAGCCCGAGCATCCCGAGCGCGACCACCGGCGCAACCAGGGCGCCGAGCATCAGCCGCCACCACCACTGAACCACCTGAGCCTGGTGATCGAAGACGGCAAGGGCGAAGAACAGCGGAGCGGCGGCGATCCCGAAGCTGATGACGATGAAGCGGATCACCATCAGGAGCACGAAGCGGATGAGTTGAAACAGCAGCACCGGGATGAGCACGATCGCGACCAGACCGAGCTGCGGCAGGCGCAGCAGGCCGGTGAAGAGCAGCGCCCCGAGCGGATCGAAGCCGCTGGGATCGGGGACGGCGAGCCCCACGAAGGTGAGGAACACGTCGGCGGCGAGTGCCGAGAAGAGCGGGATGAGCCAGCTCAGCACCGCAAAGCCGAGTTGGATGGCGGCGATGCCGGCCACCGCGCGGAGCACAGTCTCGGCCACGCCGGTACCCCAGTGGGTTCGCTGGTCGTGGCTGCTGCGCACGATCCGGGCGATCGCGGCGGCGCAGACGATGACCATGGATACCAGGGCCAGCGACGAGTACGCGTCGTGGTACAGGCTGGAGGCGTCGAGTTGCACATCACCGCCGATCACCGACCGCGCGAAGCCGTATGCGGAAGTGGGGTCGTAGCAGTTGGGCGACGCGGGGTTCCAGCCCACCGTGTTCCACGTGACCCAGCCAAGGATGTCGTGCGCCGCCTGGCCCGGGACCGCGATCCAGCCGAGCACTGTGCTGAGGATCCCGGTCAGAGCGCTGACGAGGTGGGCGACGTCGCCGATGATCGGGACGTAGTCGATGGGGTTCAGGTCGGGACCGCTGCCGCCGACGCCGGGGCAGCTGGCTGAGGGGACGGGGATGACGATCTGACCGGCGAGAAGGATCGGCGCGGACGAGGGGGCCACGGTCGCGCTACAGGCTCAGAGAGCCGGAGAGCATGGCGCTCGCCGCCAGCTTGCAGACCTCGATCACCCCGAGGCCGGCGAGGCCGATGCCCACCGGGCGCAGGATGGCGTGTCCCCAGTGCTCGTCCTGCTGGACCAAGCCGCGCTGCAGCGCCGTGGCGATCATGGCCACGAACACCAGCACCTGGGCCACGTCGGCGAAGGGCAGGAGGAAGTGCGCATAGAAGAGTTCGGCCAGGGCGGAGCTGCTATCTGCGAGCATCGCCCGCACGGATGCGATCACGGCCGCGCTTCCAGATCGCCGGGTTTGTTGGTGCGCATCGTGGGCCCACCGCCGAGAGGAGTCGGGTCACCCGGAGGCGGCTGCTGCGGCGCAGTGGTCACGTGGGCCGGCTGGAGGGGTTGCCGGTGCCGCAACTGCCGAATGGCCGAGACGTCGACGGTGAACCGCACGATGCGCATGCCGGAAACCCTAGAGACTTTTCGCTCACAGAGCGCTTACATTTTTCCGGCCACACGTCCGCGACGACCGAGCCGTCACATGCGGCCGGGGTCCCTGCGCGGCTTTAGTACCCGTGCCGGACTCACCACGAGGCGACACCGCCCACCCGCATCGCACCCCGATCATCGCAACGACGGGTGACCCCCCGCGGCGGGGAGGCAGCAGTCCGGAGCGGCCGTCAGCGATGCGCTTACACTTTCGCCGCCGTGCGCTCTGGCTCTCCATCCCTCATGATCCCGGGGTGACGCAGCGAGCCGACGTCCTGGTGCTCGAGGACAACCCGGCCGAGCTCGAGGAGATCGTGACGGTCACTGAGGCGTGCGGCCTCGACACGCTGGCAACCCGCTCCCCGCAGCAGGCGATCCGCCTGCTCCGCGCCAACGACCCGGTCCTGGCCATCCTCGACTGGAACATGCGTCTGTCGCCGGATGCGGAGCGAACCGCGGAGAACGTGCTCCGCACCCTGGCCCGGGAGCATCCCGAGACCTTCACGATCGTCTTCGCGCTGCGCGCCGGCAGCGACCTCGATCTGCAGAATCAGATCGCCGTGGCCCACCCCGGGGCGATCCCACACGACAAGCTCCAGGGGCTCACCAGCCTGCTGCTGCGCGTTCGTCAGCTCCTGCAGCGCAAGGTCGGCGATCTCCGGGTCGATCGCGGCACCGTGGTCCACGTTCCGAGCGGAACCCGCTATCAGAACAAATGGGGAGTGCGGCTGCTCTGTGGCTACCCGGAGGCGACCATGGCGAAGCGGCACTCGACCCCATACATGGCCATGTATCGGTTCGGGGTCTGGCTCCGCGATGTCGACTCCACCGTCTCGCTGGAGTCCGAGGGAGCCGGCTTCTATCACCTCGAGGTCACCGGGACGCGGTCCGGTCGTGCGGCTCAGCGCCGCTGACATCGCCGCGCTGCCGCTTCCGGTGGCGCTCTTCGACCGCGACGGGTCACAGCTCGCGAGCTCAGCGGAATGGGCCGGGGGTGGTCCCGGCACCGTCGTCTACCGCCTGCCCAGCGCGTCACTCGCGGTCGGATGCGACGAGCAGGACGCCGACATCGCTGGCCTGTTGACCGAGCTGGTGACCGCGATGCGCGAGGGTGCTCAGGCCTGCGGGGGCGCACAACAACTCCGCCTCGGTGCGCTGGCGAGCAGCGTTGCGCTGGTGGCCGGGATCCCCGACCTGCACGTGGGCACCACCGCCGATGTCCTCGACAATCTCACGGCACTCCTCTCGACGGTCAGCGCTCACGGCGTCACGATCGGCGAGCGCACCCCCGGGGTCGTTCCGGATGCGCCGGTGCTGGCGCTGGCGTTGCTCCAGCTGGTGATCAACGCCCGGCGTCACGACGACGCGACGGAGGTCATCATCGACATCGACCCCGGACCGGCCTTTCGAGTCCAGTGGCACGGCGAACTCCCGCCCCAGGGCGTCAGCACCGCGCGCCACCAAGCAGACCGCGACCGCTGGGGACTCG
>PKWB01000077.1 GCA_003131685.1 Candidatus Dormiibacterota bacterium | reverse complement strand
CTTACTGAAAGATCCGGGCTAGGCAGAGTAGAATGGGCGCATTCGGATAGGGAAAACTGAGTTGTTTACAGAAGAGGCGCTCACGCGTCTGCGCCAGGCGATCAGCGACTGCACCACTCGTGACGCCAGACTCCTCGACCAACTTCGCCGCGAGGTCGGCAAGTTGAAGTCCGAGGTCCGGGTCATCAAGGAGCGCCAGACGACCTCAGTTGCCATGGTCGCCAGCGACGGCGGCAACAATCGATTGACGTACGATCCCTTTCTGATTCAGCTTGTCCGCGTCGTCGACTCCTTAGGGAAGGAGCTCTGCCTTGAGGCGGTGTCGCCAACCAGCGATACGGATGCACTGAGTGCTCAGCAGTTTGACGCCGCAGGCGAACCGGTCACCGCCTTGGGCCGCCTGATGCGCGACGTGGACGTCACCGATCGAAGGATCTACAAACTCGCCTACGGCAGCATCCCCACGCCCGCCGAGGTCGCCGCCGATCCGGTCGCACACGGATCGCCCGGATGGGTTCAGACGTACCGGGATATCTGGGAATGGGCGACCCTCTATGATCGGGTCGTCTATCACACATTCGCGACCGACACTCTTTTGGTACGTGACGGTCTGCTCCGCTCGAAGTTCATCCGCCCACCCTATTTCACCAGGATGATTGCGAAGATGCAGGAGGCGGTCACCCGTATCGAGCGCGAGGATAGGCGCAGGGTCTATCTCGTCGGTCTGGCCAAACACAGCTTGGTGATTGAGCGCTATCGACTGGCTATGACCATCGAAAACGTTCTCCCCGATGGAGCTCCACGATTCGTCGTCGTTCCAAGAGACATGGAGATTGCTGCGTACGGCTGGGCGGAATGGGTTACCGACCCGAACTTCAGCGCCGGGCAACTCCATCTGGTTCGCTTCGGATCGCGAGACGGCGATCCGATTTGGGCGGTGGATATCCTGAAAGGACAAGAAAGTCGCGCGGGCGAGATTCTCGGCTACCTGATGACCGATGCGCGCGACGGTTTCCCGATTCCGTTTTACCCGAGGTGCTTGCAGTTGGCGCACGAACACGCCGAGGTCGCGGACTGGGATCTCGGACTCTTTCAGGACACACTCATCGATGCGGTCCGGGCGTTAGTGCCCGAGGCCAGGCGCGATGCGGTCGACGCTCACCGGCTCCTCCCCGACATGACCGGCCGGCGGTTCGCATGAAGCTCTTTCCGGATGAGAATCTCGTCGGTGTCTTTCGCGGCTTCTCGTCCGGCGGCATGGAATTCCACGCTGATCTCGTGCTTGCATATCAGAGCGACTTTCAAAACGTGCCCATGCACGGACAATTCGTCCTGGTGCAGCTGGAGACGGAGGACGAAGCGGTACTGGGTCGGATCACCGGCCTCCATGCCGAAGGACGGTTGGCGAGTTCGTCTGGCGACGATTTTGCTCTCCGCGCTCTGGCTGAGCGTCGCTCCATTCCCGAGAACCTTCGGGATCAGTATCTCAAGTACAGAGTCGGTATCCGCGTCCTGGGAGTCCTCCGCTTGATCGATGCCAAGATCGTCTTTGTCGCATCCCACCGTCGCCTACCACACGTGGGCAGCCCCGTAGCATTTCTCGCGGACGACGTCCTTTGTGACGTCGTCGGGGNNGGCCCTCGGCGAATTCATCTATGCGGGCAGCGACACGCGTTTACTGCCGGAGCCCTGGATGATCGTGAAATCTCCCGCAGTGATGCCCAAGTTTGACGTTGATCATCTCGTCCGACGGCGCTCCTTCGTGTTTGCGCGTGCCGGATTCGGCAAGTCAAACCTTGTGAAGCTGCTGTTTTCGAGCCTGTATGCGACGACGCCCACCGTGCATAAGAAGCCCAACCGCGATGTTCCCGTTGGCACTGTGATATTTGATCCAGATGGCGAGTACTTCTGGCCCGACGACACCGGGAGGCCGGGTCTCTGCGACGTGCCCCATCTGGAGCAGCGGCTTGTGGTGTTCACCAACAAGAAGGGCGACAGCCCGTTCTATCAGTCGTTTGTAGCCGGACCGATCAAGCTCGACATCCGGCGCCTGCCAGCGTCGAGCGTGGTATCCATTGCCCTGCCGGTCGATCGCCAAACCCAACAGAACGTGATCAAGCTTCGCCGCTTGTCGCCACCAAGATGGCAGGAACTCGTCGATCTCATCCATGCCGGCAAGATGCTCGCCGACGACAGTGGGGTCGCGCGAATTCTCAACCTCGACGTGGCGCGCGACACCGCCGAGTTGGGTGCCGCGAAGTCGAACATGGTCAACATCGTCGAGATGCTGCACGATCCGAGCAGCCTCATGCTTGACAGTCTGATCACCGCGCTCAGAGCTGGCACGATCTGCGTGGTAGACCTATCGCAGATGCGCGGGCACCGAGGCAGGATCCTCGCTGGACTGATTCTGCAGAAGATTTTCGATCAGAACCAGGCGGAGTGGACGAAGGCAAACCCGCAGACCATGCCGGTCATTGCGGTCATCGAGGAAGCCCAGTCCGTGCTTTCAAACACCTCCGCCTCGCCTGAGGATCCCTATGTGGTCTGGACCAAAGAGGGACGCAAGTATGATCTCGGCAGCGTGCTGGTAACTCAGCAGCCGGGAAGCATCGATGCCGAGTTGCTCAGCCAGGGCGACAATTGGTTCATCTTCCACCTGCTGAGCGCCCAAGATCTGCTCAGCGTCAAGCGGGCAAATAGCCATTTCAGCGACGATCTCCTGACCTCCTTGCTGAATGAGCCGATTCGCGGCAATGGGGTGTTCTGGAGCAGTGCCTGGGAGCGGTCGTATCCGATCCCTTTCGCCCCCTGCTGTTCGAGCGGACCTACGCGCCGCGAGATCCCGGGTACAACCAACCCGCCGCGAAGACATACGCGTCGGTGTTGCGAGAGCAGGCAGCTGACATGGTGGCTGCCAGCGTGGCTGCGATCAAGGAGAGCGGTGGTGATGTCCCCCACACCGAGCCGGACTCCGGTGACGATAGTCAGACCACGGCTGAGGGTGTCGATGCCTTTGCGACCTTCTCGAAAGCTGCGGTCGATGCCGCGGCCAAGGATTCAGCGCTCCTTGCTCGCCTCTCCAGTGATCAGGGCGCTCCATGGATGGCTGTCGAAAGCGCCATTCGCGATCGCCTGCCTGCCGATCTCGCGGACCGCGACACACTTGCACGCTCATTGGTGCCTCGTTTGCTCGACGAGGTATTCGGCACTGGTCGGTGGCGTCGCGAGCGACGCCCGAAACGTGATGATCCGTCTCGGGAGGTGACCTGGGTCATTGCGACTGGACCCCAGAACGTTCCGGTCGATGACACGCTGATTCCGTTTTAGCTCGACGGGTGGTGGGGCGGCCGTTGGCCACAGAGCTTCGTTGCTCGACCGAGCGTGTCTCGGTTGGTACCAGCCAATCCGATGTTGAACTGAGGCCGCCAAGAACCGCGGAACCCCTTTCCCCAGTGTCGGCGGCGCACTCGACGGCGGACGCGGGTGCGCAGATGATTTATGGCGAGACGGATAGCCTCGGATTAGCCGCGGTCGCCCTAAAGTGACTGCGCACTCCGCGACCAACGAGCAGGCCGAATAGGATCCAGGCCGGCGCAGGCACGGTGGCGATGGTGATCCAAAGGTTCTCTAGATTAAAGAACCCCGTTGAGACAGCCACTGGTGTAGGTGATCACGAAAAGTCGGGCGGATTCAACCGGTCGTCG
>PKWB01000162.1 GCA_003131685.1 Candidatus Dormiibacterota bacterium | reverse complement strand
GCACGCGCCGGGGGCTGCGAGTGGCCCGGCTGCGACCGTCCGGTGGCCTTCACCAACGCCCAGCCATCGATGCGCTAATGTATGTCAAACGATGCCACGCGCAGCCGCCATCTATGCCCGGATCTCGCAGGATCGCGAGGCGAACCTGCTCGGAGTCACCCGGCAGATCGACGACTGCACCGCGGACGCAGCCCGGCGCGGGTGGCCGGTGGCGGAGGTCTACGTCGACGACGACGTGAGCGCATACAGCGGCAAGCACCGGCCAGCGTACCGGCGCATGCTCGAGGACATCAGGGACAGCCGCATCGACGCGGTCGTGGTCTGGAACCTCGACCGGCTCCATCGCCATCCCAAGGAACTCGAAGAGTTCTTCGAGGTGTGCGCGACCGCCGGGGTGAGCCAGCTCGCCAGCGTCTCCGGCGACGTGGATCTGAGCACCGGTGAGGGCCAGTTCTACGCACGCATCCAAGGGGCGGTGGCGCGTAAGGAGAGCGACGACAAGAGCCGGCGGGCGAAACGGAAGCACCTCGAGCTCGCCCAGGCGGGACGGTGGTCGGGAAGTGCACGGGCCTTTGGCTACGACGCCGCGCTGCGCGTCGTCCCCGAGGAGGCGGCCGTGATCCGCGAGATGGCCGGGCGGCTCCTGTCCGGGGAGTCACTGCGCACGCTCGTCAAGGATCTGCAGACGCGCCAGGTCCCGACGGTGCGAGGTCGACCCTGGTGCATGCAGACGCTGCGCAACATTCTCAAGCGCCCAGCCCTCGCCGGTTTTCGGAGCTTGCGCGGTGAGGTGGTCACCCGCGGGGTGTGGGAGCCGATCCTGAGCGAGGAGGAGAGCGCCCGAGTCCGCGCGCTGCTCGCCGACCCGAGCCGCCGCCTCACCCGTCCGGCACGTACGTACCCCCTCAAGGGATTCCTGTATTGCGGCGTCTGCGGCATGAAGCTCGTGTCCCGGCCCAACCATGGTCAGCGGACGTATGTCTGCGGCGCCGGGAACGGGCTCCGCGGCTGTGGTGGGGTGAGCATCGTGGGTGAGCCGCTCGAGGAGTTCGTCACAGATGCGGTGCTGTTTCGCCTCGACACCCCGGCCCTCGCGGAAGCGCTGAGCCGAACCGACAGCCCCCGAGACCGTTCGGCTGACCTCTTAAGCTCACTGAGAGCCGACGAGGCCCAGCTCGAGGAGCTCGCGCGCGCCTACGCCCGCAAGCAGATCTCGCTCTCGGAGTGGCTCATCGCTCGCAAAGAGATCGAAGGCCGACTCGCCGCGCAGCGGGATCGCCTGCAGCGCACCGATCACCAGCGCACGCTCCGTGCGGTTGCTGGCCAGGGCAATGCCCTGCGGCGGCGCTGGCCCGAGCTGAACCTGGATCAGCGTCGCGCCGTCATCGATACGCTCGTGGATCGGCTCGTGGTCCATCCCGCCCAGCGCCACAGGCGCACCCGATTTGACCCCGACCGCGTGGAGCCAGTGTGGAAAGTATGAGGTCCCCCGCGCGAACGGGCATCGCGCCGATCGCCGCGCCGAGGCCACGTTCTACGAGGCCGACGCTGGAGTCGTGCGCGGCCGACGACTGGCGCCGTCCGGAGCCTGGTGGGCGCCCAGCGGCGCGCGCTGGATGGGACTCTGTGGCGCAGCGACCGCGTCCTCGACCTGGAACGACTCGAACCCGGCTGGCGGATTCATCGCGACCGATGGACGAGCGGTCGAGCGATCACGCTAACTCGATACTCGGCGTGGCGATCGTTCCGGGGGGACGACGAGCTGGGGTGCCAGGCCGTTGGAGGGGTCTCTTTGCGAGCGCACATCCGCCCGTAACCCACGACGTGCCTAGCCGTTATCGTCCCAACGGGAGTAACAGGGGAAACCATGAGCGGCATGGGACAGGGGTGGGGACGCCAGGGGCGCCCACGCAAGAAACTGCATGGCCCGGCTCCGATATCTTGGTCGGCAGTCGGCGGTCGAATGTGTCCGTCGTAATCCTGTGCGTAGAGCATTCAGCTCTTGACGTCCGCATCCTCGATATGGCACGACACCCCCATCCTCTAACGCCGCTCCGAAGCGGCCGAGTGAAATTCGAGGGAATGGGCCATTGCAGACGTCGGATCGATGTTGGACGGGCAGCAGGCCAAACATGGCGTGCGCCGGATGCGGGCGGCGGCAATGCCGGGGCGGATGATGCGTCTTCCGGTTCGTACCGCGCCGGCACCGGGTAGTGCAAGTGAAAAAGGTGCTCGCCGTCCTGCTGCTCGGGGCGGTCGCGGCTCTCACCGAGTCGCTGTGGTACACGGCGGTCGTGCGCGCGGTGCCGGCGGCGGGTCTACTCCTTCCGCAGCCGAGCAGTTACGCGCCGCCGGCGCCGACCGCGGCGCACGGTGTCATGGGAGACGCGCACACCGATCCCGTCGCCCTATCCACGCCGCCACCAGCGAGGTCCGCGCCGAGTACCCCTCGATCACCGGCGTCAGCGATCCCAGAGTCGACGGGCTCGAGTCGTATGGAGTGGAGCATCTACGACTGCGCCTTCGCGGTCGACACGCTCGAGGAAGACGCGCACCTCGACGGCCGTGCCGAGGCCGACGGGCTCTCGCCGGCGGCAGACCCCTACTACTATTCCCGCGAAGCGGAGGGGTGGGCGACCGCCGCGCTCGACGCCGAGCTTCAGTGCCGACAACCCGGCCACGCGTTGACCGGAACTGCATGCACCGCGCCGCCAGCGGCGTTCGCATTGGCCCTCATCAGCCACCAAGGCGACATGATCGTCCATCCCGAGAACATCGCGTGGGATCAGCAGTGGATCGCGACCTACCGCCGGCTCGAACGGCTCTGGGCCGAGGTCGGCTGTCCCGGGGACAAGTCGCCCCCGTAACTCATGCCTGACGGTCCACCCCCGGTGCCGCAGTGGTCCGCGGACGGCCAGTGGTGGTGGGATGGGCTCGCCTGGGTGCATCGATCACATCTCCAGTCACCTCCTCTTCAACAACCCGTCGCAAGGCGCTCACGGCGACAGAGAGGGCTCGGCTCCTCGCTCGCTACGCTCGTTGTCGTTGCGGCGGTCGCTGGCGGTGGGTGGTGGATGTACTTCCATCCGAGCCCGCTGAATCCTCCGAGCACCTCCGACTCACCAAACGAAGCGACTGTCAACTCATGGGATACCGGAGTTGACGAGATAGACGCCATACAGCATCACCTCGAAATCTTCGATTCGCCTTGTGGGAAGGGAAGTGGCTTCTACATCTCGCCGAGCCTTCTCCTGACAGCAAGTCATGTCTTGAGCTGCCAGAACGCGGGGGTCACGATTCACGGCCCGCGAGGAAACGTCTCGGCAGGGATCGCCAAACAAGATCCTGGCTACGACGCGAGCGAACTCAACACAACGAGCGCATCCACGAGTGCTGCCTCGATCTTCAGTCTGTTCAACGGTCGCCCAGCACGAGGGCAGCAGGTCTGGGAATTATGTGCACAAGGGGTAGGCGGCCCCCAGGCCGTTTACGAGGCTACCGTGGTGAGCCCATCGGGGCCGGTGGAAGAGACGGACGATAGCGGCAATGTTGAATACAACGTTCCGGATGTGATACAGCTCACTGGCGGCGCCCATCCTGGATGCAGCGGCGGTCCATTAGTGGACGGAGCTGATCAGGTGCTTGGCATGATAGTCGCCGGGAATAGCTCAGGGGCGGTAGCCGCAATCTCTTCCGAGGACCTTCGCGCGTGGCTAGGCTGATGATCAGCAACTACTGCCTCGGCGAACCTTTTGGATCGGATACCCATCGGGTGCACTCCCGAGGCTCAGTCCTTCTGAGAGACCCTGCGTCGTCGCAAACGTAAGCGCACCGGATAGCCCAGGCGGCGGGCCAACTCGTTCTGGGCATTTACCGCCGACCTAGTCCACTCAACGGCCAGTTCGGGTGGAAACACAGGCGGAAACTCGAGCCTCACCTTGAAAGCGGTAGCGAGCGGTGGCCGTTGGTCGCTTGTAATCTCCGTCTCCTCCCAGAGCGGATACCGGCCGATGACATCGCTGCCCTGCGCAACAAATCCCCTATGTGCCGGCGGGAAGCGTCCTGCTTTGCTAGACACCGTGAGACCCACATCCGCAGCATGGCGCAAGACATTGATGAAAAAGGGCGTCTTCGTGTCCCCGTCAAACACGAGGGTCATCGTTGGTGGCGACGCTTCCAGGGGGAAGTCAAACCGCTCGGGGCGATAGCGGTCGATAAGGCATCCCAATTGCACCGTATCACGGTCGAGTCCTAGGCGCTTCCCGACGTCTCGGCACTCCTCATCGAATGACTGCCACTCCGCAGACAACACGTCGACACCGCGGATGATCGACAACCACTGTCCGACCTTGACCTGCGTTGACCGTCCAAGTAGTTCTAAGCCGCGACGCTTCAGCTGTGCGTATTCGGAAGTGCCCAAGAACTTATCGTAAGCATCGATGTGGTGCTCCAACCAGCGCCGCTCAGCGGTTCGCCTGCCCTCTGCCATTGGTTGCGCATTTTAGGCTCAGCCTAATGCGGCTGGCCATCGGGGACGCCCGCCTACATTCCACGACATGCAGCCGCACGGCGTGGACGCGGGCCGGTCCCATAAGGCAATCCACCCACGTGGACAGGTGCTCCGCACCAGACCGCGTCCGGAAGCAGCGACGGCGTTGAGCACCGCGGCTCAGGAGTGGCTCGCTCGCACATGTCGCAAAGCGGGCG
The DNA here is from genome assembly GCA_003131685.1 of Candidatus Dormiibacterota bacterium. Classification (GTDB taxonomy): domain Bacteria; phylum Chloroflexota; class Dormibacteria; order Aeolococcales; family Aeolococcaceae; genus Palsa-851. The sequence goes on along the minus strand of PKWB01000162.1, from coordinate 9,072 downwards.
TGCCGGTACAGGTGACCGACCCGGCGGTGATCGCCCGGGTGATCGTCCTGCTAAGCCACGTAAGTGAAACGAGGAGTGACGGCCATGGCAGATGAGCTTTCGGGGTTGGATCGGCTTCTCGACCTCGAACACGTATGCGCGGTCTTGGGAGGTATCTCCCGGTCAAAGCTCTATGCCCTCGCCCGACAAAACCGCCTCCTCCTGCGGAAAATCGACAGGCTCACGCGTGTGCGGGAGTCTGACCTTGTGGCGTTCATGGCGACCATCAGCGAGGGCCGGTTGGAATCGCCCAATCCGCGTTGCCGAAAACCAGCGGTTCGGCGGCAGGCGATCACCCGAACACCCAGCGCACAGCCAAGGACCCGGCTCACGACCGCCAGTCACGGCGCTGATCTCCCTAATGAGGGAACCTCGCGCAGCGGGGAGACCACGACACAAACAGGAGCCGCCGTTGCCCCCGGCAGCCCCATCTAGCAAGTCTAACGCTCCGCGGCGACGCCATCGAGCCGCGAGACGGACGATGGCGGCGATCCGCGTCAGTCACACCGAGACTACCCTATCTGCGCCGATTGCAGTCAGCGTTGCCGGGGCGATCGCGACAGTTCTGGCCTGGCAGAAGCGCACTGTGACGGGCAAGCGGACGCTTACTTGCAACGTCGCTCCGTGAGAAACGCAGGGGACACTCGCCGGGGTGATGTTCCCGCTTCACGTCACGATCCCAAGGTCGTCGTGTCTCCTCTTCAGAACGTGCTCGCGCACCTACAGGGTGTTCGTCCCAGCGGTGCCGACGGGTGGGTGGCCCGGTGCAGCCACCGCGACGATCACAACCCATCGCTGAGTGTCCGAGAAGGCGCGGACGGCAGGGTGTTGCTGCACTGTCACGCAGGCTGCAGCACAGTTGATGTCGTCGCGAGCGCGGGCTTGTCCATAGTCGATCTGTTCCCCCCCGGAAGCCGGGAACGGCGGCGGCCGAGGGTATGGAAGGGCACCGTCCCGATGGCATCGCATGGCCGGCCCGCGCTCGAAGCGTTCGGCGACGACATCGTCACCGGCATGCTCGCCGAGATCGGCCGGCTTGCGTACGCACGAAACCGCCTCGACCAACGCGCGCTGCGCGCTTTATCCACGCTGGCGGGCGCCGCCGGGTCGAGCAGGGCGGCCATGCGTGAAGCGCTTGCGGCCGCGATCGCAGGGGACATCCCGTGAACGTCGAAGACCCGATCGCGGAGCTGGAGCGCGCCGACGAACTCCATGTGGCCAACGGCGAGCCCGACATTCTGCCTCCGCCCTGGAATCCGATGGCGGCGGCTCGCGTGCTACTCGCGGACCGGCTTCATAAGAGCGGTTCCAGTCTTCTCCGGAACTGGCGCGGCTCATGGATGCAGTGGGCTGAGGGCGTGTGGGTGGAGGTCGAGGACGCCACTGTCCGCGCTGATGTCTACCAGCACACGGAGCACGCGGTATACGTCCACGTGACCCACGGTCGCGAGGAGCTTCGTGCCTGGGCGCCGGACCGGCGCAAGTGCAGCGATCTGCTCGAAGCCATGGCCATGATCGTGCACATGTCCCGGGAGGTGCAGCCGCCGACTTGGATCGACGACGCGGCCGGTCCCGACAACATCGTGGTGTGCAAGAACGGCATGCTCGACGTGGCCAAACGGGTATTGCTACCACATGACCCGCGCTACTTCACCCAGGTCGCGGTCCCCTTCGACTTCAACCATCGGGCGCCCCTACCAGCGCGTTGGTGCCGATTCCTCGAACAGCTCTGGCCCGATGATCCCGATGCGATTCGCGCCCTCCAGGAGTTCATGGGATATGTGCTGTCCGGACGCACGGATCTCGACAAGATCCTTTTGCTGATCGGTCCGACCCGCGCCGGCAAGGGGGTCATCGCACGCGTGCTCGGGCTGCTCATCGGCTCTGGCAACGTCGCTGGTCCAACCGTCGCCAGTCTCAGTCAGAACTTCGGGCTCCAGGATCTGATCGGGAAGCCGCTGGCCGTAATCAGCGATGCGCGTCTCGGCCACGCGGACACCCACCAGGTTGTCGAGAGACTGCTCGCCATCTCCGGCCGAGACACCCTCACGGTGGACCGGAAGTATCGCGACCCATGGACTGGGCAGCTACCCACCAGAATCGTGATCATCTCCAACGAGCTGCCTCGCTTCGGCGACGCCTCCGGCGCGATCGCCAATCGGTTCGTAGTACTCGCGCTGACTGAGTCATGGCTGGGTCGGGAGGACCACGAGCTCGAGCCTGCGCTTGCCGCCGAGTTGCCGGGTATCCTCAACTGGGCCCTGGATGGCCTTGACCGGCTTGCGGAACATGGTCGCTTCACCGACCCCACGTCCTCGGTTGATGCGATCACTGCCCTGGCGGATCTGGTGTCGCCGGTCGCGGCATTTGTGCGGGATCGTTGTGTACGTAGCGCGCGCTTCGAGGTGCCCTGTGACCAGTTGTACACCGACTGGAGGCGATGGGCAGAGGACAACGGACATCGACCCGGCTCGATCCAGACCTTCGGCAGAGATCTTCGAGCCGTTATCCCAGGACTACGCATCACCCGGCCTCGAGAAGACGAGGACGACCGCCGACGCCGCTATGTGGGCATCGCCGTCAGGGCAGGTCAACGGTGCGCTGACCCGCGGACNNCGACGCCCTTGTTGGGCTAACTACGGGGAACAGCGACGACCACGAGGTGATCGACCGATGAACGCCACTCCAGCTCAGCAAACTCGCGCTCTCTGCGTGGATTTCTCGCGGTCGCCGGCGCCCGCGAGCTTCAAATGGGGGTGCAGTTATGACAATCGTGCTCCGGAAGGTCGTTGAGGGTGAGTCCGGTGAGTCCCGTATCCGCCGAGGGTGGCGCGCTATTTTGCCTGCCCGCGAGACACGACCGACAAGTGACTCACCGGACTCACCGACGCCCACGGATCCGAGGCGGTGCCCGAAGCGCATGGGGGACCGCCACTGCGCCAGGCACCCGCAGAAGTGCGAGGTGGATTGGGTGTTCGATCCAGGAGATCGGGTGATTGACCGGTATAGGCATTTGAGTGACCCCCCCGTGGGTGGGGTCGGACGATGGGATACAGCGCCGGCACGCGGTACCTTCTTGGGGAAAGCCGAGCATCTCACGGGCGCGAGATTTCCTACCCCAACGACAGCGTCAACCGGATCGTGGGTGGCGTCGCTACCGAACCCGAAGAACACGGAAGTGTCTGGGTGACCCGTGACTATCCGAGGCCGCGACCTCCGCAGTTCGCCTTACGCGCGCGCGCGTAGAGCGGCATGTAGACGGGTGCGTAGACGGCGTGTAGACAAGGGTCCGCAGGGTACCGGGTGGCGTGTAGACACACCCTTCGATGCGGCTGCAACCAAAGCCCAAGCAAGTCCAGGCGTACGCTGAATGGGAACCGATCCTCGCCGCAGCGGTAGGTCGCGATCTATGACACTGAGCTGCCGCGTTACGGCTGAGGAATGGGAGCAAGTGGTGGCGTCGGCGCATGCGGCCGGCCGCGACGTCTCCGAGCACATGCGCGCCGCTGTCTTCGCAGAGATACATGCATCCGCTGAGGCTCTCGAAGCGGCGCGTCGCGAAGTAGCCAAGACCGTCGGCGAAAAGGCCGACCGACAGCGTCGGGCTCTTCAGGCTGAGCTCGACGACGCGAAGAAGAACTGGGCCGGTTGGCAGCGTCGAGCCCAGGAGCATGAGCAAGACCTTCTCTTCGTAAGTGTCCACGTGATCCGCGCTGCCCGAGCTGTCCTGGCCGGGCACCCTGGGTCTCGGTCGGAGCTGGCACGGTTGTGGGCCTGCCTGTCCGTGGAGGAGCGGCTTCGCCTTCTCCCCATGCTCGCTCAGGTAGCTCTCGAGCAGCTCGAGCGCCTCCGCGAGACCACGCACGGTTGGTTGTTCGTCTTTGAGAGGGACCGCAAGGCTCTGTTGCGCGTCCTGTCGCTGATGGAGTCGGTCCGCCCGAGGGCGGGATTCGCGGCGAATGCGCAGTTGCTGCAGGCGTGGAGGCTGGAGTCGGAGACAGTGGGAGCTGCTTTCGACGCCGCTGTAATCGACATCGACGAAGCTAGACATCCCGCTGGACAGAGCCCGGAGACACCGGCTGCCGAACGGTCAGCGCCCTGATGAGAGTCGCCCTCTACAGCCGCGTGTCCACTCGCGACAAGGACCAGGATCCGCTCGTCCAGCTCGCGCCGATGCGGGAGTATGCCATCGCCCGCGGCTGGACGCTGACGGAATATGTCGATCGGGCATCGGCGGCGGACATGGCACGGCGAACCGCATGGGCGCAGCTGATCGAAGACGCGCGGCTTCGTCGCGTCGACCTCGTCATGGTCTGGAAGTTGGATCGCGCCTTTCGCTCCTCGCTGCACTGCTTGCGGACGCTTGAGGCATGGGAACACGCCGGGATCGGGTTCTCTGCTCTCACGCAGGACATCGATACCACAACGTCGACGGGTCGGCTGGTGCTGACGATCCTCGCTGCTGTCGCAGAGTTTGAACGCGGGTTGATCGCCGAACGAGTGCGCGAGCGCATGGCCAACGCCCGTCGCAAAGGCGTGCGCATTGGCCGACCCAAAGCCGCCGAGCGTCCTCACGTGATTCGCCACCTTGCCGGGGTAAGGGCTGAGCTCGAAGCGGGGACGTTGAGCAAGCGCGGTGCAGCGCGCCGGCTGCGTGTCGGATCTGGAACCCTCGATCGCCTACTGAGTGCTCCAGAAGGGGAGCCCTGCTCGTAGGTCCTTCCGCGGATTCAGAGGAGGTCGTCGTCCAGCTGCTCCGAAAGGAAATCCTTTCGGAGCACGCACTCATGCCACCTACATCCACGTGGATAGTGAGTGTCGCGGCACAAACCGCAGTGGCCTGCGCGCTCGTTGTGGATTTGGAGCGGACCCAGGCGCGTATGCGGAAGACCGCCGCAGGTGTTTGGTCCGCTGAGGGTAAGCACTCCAGACGAGCCAAACGCACCCAATGGATTGCTGGCCTTCTGCTAGGATATCGGCCGCGCGGGCGACACGGCCGTCGCACTGATAGCCTGCTCGTGCGAGGTAGGGATCGGTGTGCTGAGAAACCCAGCGCCGGAAGTGATGGCCGAGACCCCGCGCCAGCCTCGATCCCCCACGCACACCTTGCTGCCCCTCCGCAGTTCCTCGACCCACTGCGTTGACGCGAGTCGACACACACACTTGCTCTCCCGCGGTTTCCTTCGCGGATCGTGGTCTTGTGAATGCGAAGTCGGAACATGACTCGTATCAGAACTGGCATGGTGGTCGTTACAACCCGGCAGGCTACGCGACCCAGATGGCGTTGGGCACTCGGCATCCTGGCAGCCATAGGGTTACTCGTCCCAGCACTGGGGTTGGCGCCCAGCGCCGTCGCCAGCAATTCGGGGACCTGGTCGGCGCCGGTTAACATCGACGGATCCGACTTCCTCTCCTCGGTGTCGTGCACCTCGTCGAGCTTCTGCGTCGCCGTGGACGCTTCTGGCAACGCCCTGATCTGGGACGGCATCGCGTGGTCCGCGCCGGTCAACATCGACGGGTCCAACGACCTCGCCTCGGTATCGTGCAGCTCCTCGAGCTTCTGCGTCGCGGTGGACCACTCGGACAACGCGCTGACCTGGGACGGCACCTCGTGGTCGGCGCCGCTCGCCATCGACGCCGGCCTCTACTCAGTCTCGTGCAGCTCCTCCAGCTTCTGCGTTGCGGTGAACGCAGGCAGTGAGGTGACGTGGGATGGCACCTCGTGGTCGGCGCCGCTCGAAATCGACTCCGGAGGAGGCGGCATCTACTCAGTCTCGTGCAGCAGCTCGTCGAGCTTCTGCGTCGCGCTGGACGAACTTGGCAATGCGTTGACCTGGGACGGCACCTCGTGGTCGGCGCTCGCCATCGACAACGCAAACAACTACCCTTCATCAGTCTCGTGCAGCTCCTCGAGCTTCTGCGTCGCCGTGGACGAAAGCGGCAATGCGCTGACCTGGGATGGCACCTCGTGGTCGACTCTCGCCATCGACCCCCCATACAACCACCTCTACCGAGTCTCGTGCAGCTCCTCGAGCTTCTGCGTCGCGGTGGACCTAAGCGGCAATGACCTGACCTGGGACGGCACCTCGTGGTCGGCGCCGGTCGACATCGACGCCGCAGGCAACGGCCTCAACTCAGTCTCGTGCAGTTCGTCCAGCTTCTGCGTCGCGGTGGACAATAGCGGCAACGCGGTGACCTACACGAGCACCACATCGTCGCTAGCCATCACCACGACCTCGCTTCCCAACGGTTACCTGGGCCAGCCGTACTCGGTTCCGCTCGCAGCTACGGGCGGCACGTCGCCCTACACGTGGTCGATCATCAACGGCAGCCTCCCACCGGGACTCTCGCTTGACCCCGTCCCATACACGTCAACGGCCGGAATAATCTCTGGGACCCCCACGTCTGTTGGTACCTCGAGCTTCACGGTCGAAGCTACCGACGCGGCCTCACAAACGGCGCAGGCGACCTTGTCAATTGTGATTAGCCATTCCCTGCACACCTTTACGTCCCCTGACGTAAAGGTCGTCCGATACATCGCAGTCTTCCCATTGCCGTTGCTGCCAATTATTCACGGACCTTGCATAACGGCGTTAGACGCGGCAGGATTTTTGTATCCAGTGAGCGAAGCGGCGTGTGTGGCGCTCCACTCCTCCAGTAACCCTCAGCCGCCTGGTCAGTTCAGCGCTCGAACGTGGTCAGCGTTCGTCAACTCTGATCAGTACCGGGGCTATGATCACTTCACGCCCGTGACGGTTGGCTGTCTGGGCAACCAGATTGTCAGTATCAATGGAGCGCCACCGATAGCAGGCGCTAACCAATTCGCTATGCCTGGTTACCAGTCGAGCCCTGGTTTCACACCCGAAGGTCCTTTTATCTTCGACCCCGCCGACCCGTTTATGGCCCTTCCAAACGGTGCTCTTCCAGACCTCGGTTTCTTCTTCAACTCGCTTGAACCCTACATTGGCGTGATCGATGGCGGCCAAGCAATACTTGTGTCACATGCGGTGGCTTCTCGGCTAGGAGATACTGCTCGCCTCGCAAACTTCACGCTCACCGGGCACGACGCGCCATTCATCTGGTCGATCACCCAGGAGCGGATCACGTGTCACGGATATCAGGTCGCGACTCTGATGACGGATTTTCCGGCGACTACGCTCTATGTAAACAATAAATTGGTGACGCAGCTACCGGAGGACGTCTCACAGCTGGGCAACTTCATACTGGCCGGTGGATCTACCTTGAACCAGGACGGCATCGGCAACCTGTATCTGATGAATGGAGCCAAGCGTTGTTCTACCTGCTCGATCGTACACACCGGACCTGGATACTCCGGAAGGCGTGTCACGCTCGACGGCTCTCCACTCTCGCCTCGCAACCTAGTCTCCGCAACCGACTTACTTGAGGCGATTCTGGTTGACTACGTAGGGAACCCAAATGGTTACGGGCTATAGGCATCCCACGGTACCTGTGGGCTGAGCCTGCTGACTCAGGACCTGGAACGCTCGTGAGCGGTACGCGTCCTGGGTGCGTCGCAGCGGCGCGACGGTCGTCGTCGTGCGCCTGATCGTGACGGGTCGCGATGCTGGACCTGCCGCCAATCCCGTGCCGCATCGAACCCGACCGCGGCGAGCGTGCACCTGATGGGCGCCGAAGTATGGCTGAGTCCGTCGGCGCGCGCGGTGCTGGGTTCACCGTCCGACACAACTCGAGCGAACTCGAGTCGCTGGCTCAGCAGGGGCGGATCGAAAGCGTTCCGCACCGAACCGTTACCTTGACTATGGGTGGCTTCGCGCTCAATGTCGCCGTTCTGGAAGGACCTCGTAGGACGCTGTCATCGAGCTTTTGCGCCGCTAGCGACTGGAAGCAAATCATCGCCAGGCTTTGAAGCAAGACGATATGACTGCTCCGGAAACGAATCCTTTCGGAGCGCCCGAGATTCTCTACGAGGTAGGTGGGTAGGGGGACCCCATCAACGCCTGATACGTCGTCCCGCCGAACCCATTGAGGATGGCATGATCCACGACCTCGTAAGAGGATGAACCCACCAAACCACGGCAGATAATCGCGCCATCGGCCGACGGGCTGGCGAACGCAGGTGGCCGAGTAAATGCCGTCCCATGAGAAGCGCATACTGCCTATCGACGGCTTTTCTCAGCCGCGGACTCCGTGACCTACATCGTAGGACCGGAGTGGTTGGAGGGGTTCGTGAGCAGAGTCGGTTGGCACTTCGCGCACTCTGGTGGCTTTGCCAGCCTCGGAATCGTAGGGCTCGTGCCAGGCAGGGCGTTCGCGGCCACAAACGGGACCGTCCTCAGAGGCCCCAACGCTAGCGGAGATATCCCATCTTCGAGGCCGTCGGGCGCGGCCCGTACCAGCTGGACAGCCGTCGTCAGAACGTGGTAGATCGTGGGCCGTCGACGCGCCACTACTCGCGGACTCAACGGGTAAGTCGATTGGCAGCAGCGCTGTTGGGCGTGCCAGTGATGGCCCTCGGCCTGACAAGCGCTACCGCAGATGCCTCGGGGGCCGGTCAGGTGACCATCTACCGCGCCGTGAGCTCCCCGTCCGGGGTCGCCACCGGGTCCGACGGGGCCCTGTGGTTCACAAATGGTGGAAACAACTCGATAGGGCGGATCACTACCGCTGGGGCGGTAACCACCTACGCCGGTCCTGGCATCAGTGGGCCGGCGGAGATTGCGGCCGGGTCCGACGGTGCCCTGTGGTTCACGAACAATGACAACAACTCGATCGGGCGGATCACCACCAAGGGCGCGGTCACGCACTACACGGGCAGCGGCATCCAGGGGCCAATGGGGATTGCGGCCGGGCCGGATGGTGCTCTCTGGTTCACTAACACTAGCAACAGCTCGATCGGGCGGATCACCACCAAGGGCGCCGTCACTAAGTACACGGGCGCTGGTATCAGCGACCCATACGAGATTGCGGCCGGGTCCGACGGGGCCCTATGGTTCACGAACTTCGACAGCAGCTCGATCGGGCGGATCACCACGACCGGCAAGCTGAGCAACT
>PKWB01000034.1 GCA_003131685.1 Candidatus Dormiibacterota bacterium | reverse complement strand
CGGAGCACGCGGCTACATCGACCGGCGCGAGTTCTCGCATTGGGGCGTGATTCCCGACTGGCGCGACGATGCGGCGTTCGCCACCTGGACCGCCGGTGCTCGCGCATTCGGGACCGCGCTCTGGGAGGTGCTGGGAGAACGCCGCAACCCGCGAATTGTTTTCGAGCATCCGGGCGAGGACACCATCCCCACGTCCATCTTCGTCTGCGACAACGGCGGCATGGTGGTCATCTGCGCGGGGACGACCGGGTATCACGCCGCTGTGGACCTGCGCTATCTCTGGATGCGTCAGAAACGCCTCCAGGGCTCGCATTTCGCCAACGACGCGGAGTGCGCGGCGTACAACCAGATGGTTGCGCGCGGCGAGGTCGATCCCTGCCTGTCACAGACGTTCGCGTTCTCCGAGGTTGGTCTCGCGCATCAGCTCATGCGGGAGAACCGGCATCCGGTGGGCAACATGTCGATCCTGGTCGGCGCGCGCGACGCGGAGCAGCGCGACTGATCTAGGGATGCGCTGCGAGGTAGACGAGCGCCGCCTTGACGCGACGGTGCACGTCCGGCTCCTCGGAGAGCTCCAACTTCGAGAAGATCGCATTGATGTGCTTCTCGACCGCGCGCTCGGTGAGAAAGAGCGCTGCAGCGATGCCGGCATTGTTCTTTCCCATCGCCACCTGCTGGAGCACATCGCGCTCGCGAGGCGTCAATTGAGCAATCGGCGAGTCACGTACCGCGCTGCGCGCGGCGACGAGCACCTCGACCACACGCGGGTCGATCACGGAGCCACCCCGCGCGACCTCGCGCACCGCGCCGACGAGCTGGTCGATGTCGGAGACACGCTCCTTCAGCAGGTAGGCGCGACCGCTTGCGCCCTTCTCGAGCAGTGCCAGCGCATACTCCGGCTCCGCGTACTGGCTCAGCACCACAACGCCCACCTCGGGACGCTCGGCGCGCAGGCGCTCGGCGGCCCGAAGGCCCTCGTCGGTCCCGGTCGGTGGCATCCGGATATCGGTGATCACGACCGCAGGGTTGTGCTCCTCGATGGCGCGCTCCAGGCCGGGGAGGTCGACGCAACTCTCGATGAGCTCGATCTCGTCAGAGGTCTCGAGCAGCTGCCGGATGCCCTCTCTCAGCAGGTAATTGTCCTCGGCGAGGACGACGCGGATCGGCACGCCATGAGAATAGGGGTGGACGGGTGTCGGGTGCCTGCATCACCTCAGAAGTGAGGCAAGTACGCTTGCCACTTCTCGGCCATCGGGATACCGTTCGAGATGTTGAGATGAGTATTCGAGTGTTGATCGTCGACGACCAGGCTCCGTTCCGCGACGTCGCGCGGACGGTCGTTGAGCTCACCGACGGCTTCGAGGTGGTCGGAGAGGTCGAGACCGGTGAGGACTCGGTCACCTCGGCTCGCGATCTCCGCCCCGACCTCGTCCTCATGGATGTGAATCTCCCCGGTATCAGCGGGCTCGACGCAACCCGGCAGATCCTCGCCGGCGTGGAGAATGCCAAACCGGTCGTGGTCCTCGTCCTGTCGACCTATGAGGCCGACGAATACGGGCCCCGGGCCGTCGAAGCGGGCGCCGCCGGGTTCATCTCCAAGTCCGACTTCAGTCCCGACCGGCTCGCGGAGGCGTGGGCCTCAGCGACATCGGTTTAGCGCGGGGTCAGGCGGGAACCGCCTCGCGAACCGTTGCGGGGAGGTCTCCGGACACCAGAGTCCCGGAGCCAGGCGCCGAGGTCACGTCGACATTGCCGCCGAGGGCCTCGACGCGATCGACCATGTTGGTGAGCCCGGCACCTCGGGTCACCGTGACGGTGTCGAAGCCGGTGCCGTCGTCCTCGACATCGAACGCCAGCCCGCCCTCCTGACCACGAAGCCTCACCACAACCCCGGACGCCTTCGCGTACTTCTGCACGTTCTGGAGTGCCTCGAGCACGCAGAAGTACACGGTCGCCTCCACATCCTGTGCGTACCGCTCGACTCCCTCGGCGTCCACGCGGACCGGTATGGTGGTTTTACGAGCCTGTGATTCCAGCGCGGCCACCAGGCCCCTGTCGGCAAGCAGTGGCGGGTAGATCCCTCGCGCGAGGTCACGCAGGGTTTCCAGTGCCTCATCGGCATCCGCCTTCAGCTGCACCAATGTCAATCGCGCTTTTTCCGGCGATGTGGCGGCGAGCATCTGCGCCAGGCCCAGCTTGACCTTCAGCGCCACGAGGTGCTGCTGGGCGCCGTCGTGCAGATCGCGCTCGATACGGCGGCGTTCTTCGTCCTGGGCGCGCACCAGACGCTGTCGAGAGCTGCGCAGTTCGTCGAGGCGGTTTCGAAGCTCCGCAGCGAGGCCGACGTTTCTCAACACCAGTCCCGCCTGGTGCGCGAGATCGTCGATGAGCTTCTGCTCGGTGGGAGTGACCGGGTCACCCCTGCGCTTGACGATGCTCAGAGCGCCGAGAACGCGGCCCTGATGCTTCACTGGAACTGACGTGGTCGCGCCCGGAATATCGGGCAGCGAGCCGGCCGGCATCGGGAGCGGTAAAGGAGACGACGTTGCCGCATCGGGATGCGTCGCAGCGGGGCGCAGGGTTGCCGGACCCTTGAGCCAGACCGTTGCAGACTGTGAGCCGGTCGCCTCCTGAAGCACGCGTGCCATGCGCGGCACCACCTCATCGGCAGCATATGCCTCCGCCACCTGATCCGAGAACGCGGTGAGCACCTCGTACGGGGTGGCGCGATTTCCATACACGAGCCGGTTCGCAATCCTCTGGACACGCTCACGAACGGGCTGGAATCCAACCGCAACGATGATTGTCGCGACGATCGACAGCCACAGATTCGGCTGGCCGCCGCTCCCAACCAGGGTCCCAATGCCGACGGCGATGCCGATATAGACAGCGGTAATGAATGCCGCCAGGACGCCGTAGACAAGAGTTCGGCTGATGATGAGGTCGATGTCGTAGAGGCGGTACTTCAGGACGGCCACACCGATCGCTGTGGGTACGCCCAGCACCGCAACTGACACCACCAATCCGACCCCCGCGCCAACCAGCGGACCGGGATCGGCAAAGACCCCGTTCGGAAGGAAGTTGACGGCAAGGATCGTTACCACCAGGAAGAGGGCCGCCGAGGCGACCCATTTGATCTGGTGGCGCGTATCGGCATCCGCGCCACGAAGACGCAGGAAGACGGCCACGAGGACGGCTGCGCTGAACACGTTCGAGAGCACGTTCCAGATGTTGCTCAACGTGTTCACCAGCGTTGCCGAGCCGGGGATGGCGATGACACTGACCGGGGTCGCGATGCCGGGTTGGGGGCTCGACACAATGCCCAGAGCTCCGGGGCTCGGATTGATGACGCATAAAACGAGCCCCGACAATCCGATTCCCACGACCGCATACATCAGCCAGCGCAACTTCGGCGAAAGCAAATGGCCGTCGGGAAAGACGAGCAGCATGATGGTGAACAACACCGCCACATTCCCGCCTGGAGCATTCCAGAGGGCTGAGAGCAGCAGGATGTAGCGGCCGAGGTCGTTGTGCTGGTTGACGAGAACCGAGCCCACGAGCGCAGAGAGCGACCCGAGAGCGAGGGCCCCCGATCCGCCGATGCACAGCCAGCCCACCGGGTTGGCCGGCCTGCGCATCGCGATCACGGCGCCGGCGATCGTGAATGTACAAAAGGGGAATACGAACGCAGCGCTCAGGCTACCAGTGGCTCGGAACAATGCCGGCGGCGTGAGCGAAGAGTAGAAAACGACTGCGAAAGCCGCGAACATCGACAGAATGACGGCGAGCAGCACCCATGCCGTCGCCGGCCGCGCCAGCCGCCGCGTGGCTGAAGCTTCGATGTGTGGCGTTGCGCGAGCAGACATCAGACCGCCACCACCACGCTCGCGATCACGCAACCGAGGTAGATGACGCCGATACCCCACGCCAGCCGCGAGGCGCTCCGCTGATTCATATCACCGCTATCCGATGCGGTACGCGCCGACCGGGGTGTGACGTCCCTTGACCTGCGCCGGCTCGATGCGCTCCGCCTCCGGCCTTTCGATGAGCGCCTCGTAGGTGGGTTCGCTGAGCACCGTCTGGCCGCCCTCACCCCACTGCTGCAGGCGTTGCGCGAGGTTCACGGCGTCGCCGACCAGTGAGTACTCGAGCCGCTCCTCCGACCCCAGCAGGGCTGCGGCGACGTCACCGGTCGAGAGGCCGATGCCGAGGAGGAACGGTGGCAGCCCCTGTGCTTCCCAGCCCGTATTGACCGCGCGCTGGGCGGCGTGCATCGCGAGCGCGGCTGCCAGCGCGCGCTGCGCGTGGTCGGCCTGAGGGAACGGCGCACCGAAGACCGCCATCACCGCGTCACCGACGAACTGCATCACGGTTCCGCCCTCGGCGAGGACCGCGTGGTTCATTGCCGCGCGGTGCGCGTTGAGCTGACCGGCGAGCACCGACGGGTCCGACGCCTCGGCGATCGTCGAGTACGCGCGGATGTCGGACATCAGGACGGTCACCGTGAGGCGCTCGGTCCTCCCCGGCTGCACACCGTTCTCACGCATCTGCTGCGCGATCCCGCCCGGCAGCATCCGGCTGAGACTTTCCCCCTGCTCCTCGCGGTCGATGATCACCTTGTGGAGCAGACGCAAACGCTCGAGCGCGCCCTGCGTGCCGGCGCTGGCCTGCTGCGCGAGCTTGAGGAACAGCTGCTCGATGTCATCGCCAACCGAGGTGGGCGTGGCGTGCAGCGACGCCGCGATGGCCTTGATCGGCTTGCCCTCCGCGACCATGCGCAGCAACCGCTCTTCCTCGCCGCTCAACCCACCGGCTTCGCTCACCGGGCGGGTGAGCGCATCGACGATCCGCGGGTCGAGCATCGATCCTCCGGTGCTCACCTCGCGTACCGCTTTCGCGAGCTGATCGCCCTCGGCGACGCGGTCCTTGAGCAGGTATGCGTACCCGGCCGCACCCTCGCTGAGCAGCGAGATCGCATATTCGGGCTCGTCGTACTGCGAGAGGATCACAACCCCGGTCCCGGGCTGGCGCTTGCGGACGATTCGCGCCGCCCGGATTCCCTCGTCGGTGAAGTCGGGAGGCATGCGGATATCGGTGACCACCACCTGGGGCAGGTGCTCGGCGGCTCCTGCAAGGAGCTCGTCGTAGTCGCCTGCAACCGCGACCACCTCGACGTCGCCTGCGATGGAGAGCAGAGCGCGAACCCCCTCCCGGACGATGAGATTGTCGTCCGCAAGAACGACGCGGATCGACGGCTCCAGGGGCATGGACCCACTGTAATCACTGCAGGGAATGTCGAAATGGGGCTGCCACCACGGTATGAGGGGGTGTCCCTCACCGCAACCTGTGGTCTGTGCACCCTCGACCAGGCAGCTGCTCCGGGCGATGATCGGCGGCACGGAGGTACGAAATGCGCATCGAATCAGCGGTCACGTCGATCTCGTGGATCCCATCCGAGGCTGTCCAGGGGGTCACCAAGATCCCATTCGAAATGGGCCTCGCCCACTACGACGATCCGCCCCCGGATCACGTCGAGTCGCTCGAGGCACTGCAGGCCGCGGATCGGTTCCGCTTCGCCAACCAGCTGACGGCGTGGATCGAGGTCGTCGACGGCCACATCGTCGGCCACGGGCAGGCCGGTGGCGGGCAGATCGGGTCGACGACGATCACCCTCGGCGGCCGTGGCATGACCTTCGCGGCGGTTGCCTTTCCAGACAAGCGCCCGGCGCCGGTGGTCGGCGACGGCTGGGTGCGCTTCACTCAGACCTGTGGGGGACGGACCGGAGTCCCGGCACCTCGCAGGGTGAATCGACCTCCCTTCGTCCAGATCGCCGCCCCGCTCGCCTGGACGACTCTGACCCTCACGCTCCGCGCCGACGGAACGTGGACGCACGAGCTGACCGGGGCCAGTCCATTCCCGCGCCACTGGGTGTACGACCGCGACCAGAACCTGAACCAGAAGACGGGACTGGTTGACTTCAAGAGCTGGTACCAGCGCGCCTTCGGGTCTCACACCCCGTGGGGCGACGAGGATTCGCCCGCGCTGGTCACCGAGGTGGAGACGGCGCTGGAGCGCGAACTGTCGGCGCGCATCATGCGGGGCGGGGTCAAACCGCGCATCCAAACGGTCAAGCAGGGCGCGACGCTCGTGAACCAGGGCGACGTGGGGACAGACATGTACCTGCTCCTGGATGGCGTGCTCTCGGTCGAAGTTGACGGAGTGTCGGTGGCCAATGTCGGACCGGGCGCGGTGCTCGGCGAGCGCGCACTGCTCGAGGGCGGACGGCGAACCGCGACGCTCCGCGCCTTGACAGCGTGCAAGGCTGCGGCCGCAAACGGGGCCGAGGTGGCCCCCGAGATACTCAGCGAGCTGGCTGAGGGGCACCGCCGTGAAGGGGCTCAAGCCGGCTGAGCGCGGCGCGCACCCGATCCAGGGCGATCTCCGGCGGCAGCGTGGCCACCTCGACGCGCCGGCCGCTCAGCAGCCAGTCGAGCTCCGCGCGCTCCAGCAGCGTGCGGAGATCGCGGGGCAGGCGTGTCGGGGCGCCCTCGATCACCTGATGTGCCGGCCCGTCGACGTCTCGCGGCCGCAGCCCCCCGTCGACTGCCCCGATACCCGAGTCGCGAAGATCCTGCGCGAGCGCGCAGCCGCGCGGGGAGGCGTCGTGGACCACGATCACGGCCGTCCCCGGGCGCGGCGTCCAGCCGTCACGGATCACGACCACCTCGACTGCGCCAAGCTCCGCGCGCCCGGCGTTGGCGGCGATCATCGCGGCAGTTTCAGCCGAGTCGGTGACGATGGTGGTCGACGCCGCGACACCCTCCGACCCAACCGGAGTGGCATCCGGTGGAAGCAAGCCGTCCGGCTCGAGGGACCCGAAGCGACTCCGGAACTCGTCGAATGAGAGCGCGAGCAGGCGCCCGGTGAGCTTGGGGCGGCGCATTCGCCCGAGGATGCCGGTGAGGATGAGCGCGACTCCGAGCGTTACCAAGAGCGCGAAGACGACCTTGATGCCGATGAAGATCAACCCGATGAGGATCATCAGCACGCCGAGACCGATCTCGCCGTTCGAGGTGGCGTTGGAGGGAGTGGTCTCGGCGCGAGCGCAGGTCGCGTAGTAGAGCTGCCGCTGCGTGTATCGCCATCCACCCGCTGCCAGCCCCGCGGCGGAATCCTCGACGAGCAGCGTGGTCACCGGAAGTGCCATCGCGGGCGAGTGTTGCACAGGTTCCGGACACTGGCCGCCGAGTTCGCGCGCTCGTGACACAGCGATATGCTGCGGCGATGGTCGCCGAACCGGATGCGTTGTCGTCCGTCACGGTGGAAGGAGGAGAACCGGACTTCATCGAGGCGCTTCTCGAGTGGCAGGACACGGTTCTCGAGCCGGCACGGGCGCGGGGGGAGCGCAAGGATCCGTTCGCGACTGGGAGCGGCATCCCCGTGGACCCGCTCTACACGCCGGCCGACCTCAACGCCCACGACCCGCTTCGCCAGGAGGGTTTCCCCGGGGTGCCGCCCTTCACGCGCGGCATCCAGCCGACCATGTATCGCGGGCGCCTCTGGAGCATCCGCCAGTACGCGGGCTACGGCACCGCGAGCGATGCCAACGCACGTTTCCGCTACCTGCTCGCCCAAGGACAGCCGGGGCTCTCCGTGGCCTTCGACCTGCCGACCCAGATGGGCCTCGACAGCGATGATCCGCGCAGCACCGGCGAGGTCGGGCAGGTGGGCGTCGCCATCGACTCCGTCCGCGACATGGAGGACCTGTTCGAGGGCATCCCGCTCAGCGCGGTGAGCACCTCGATGACCATCAACGCACCGGCGCCGGTGCTGGTGGCGATGTATGTCGTCGCCGCGGAGCGTCAGGGCCTCGACGCGGCATCGATCATGGGGACGGTCCAGAACGACGTGCTCAAGGAGTACGTCGCTCGCGGAACCTTCATCTATCCGCCGCGCCCGTCACTGCGCCTTGCCGCCGATCTGATCGTCTGGTGCACGAGCAACGCGCCGAAGTTCAACCCGATCTCGCTCTCCGGGTATCACATCCGTGAGGCGGGAAGCACCGCCGCGCAGGAGATGGCGTTCGCCATCGCCAACGCGTGTGCCTACGTGCAGGCGTCGATCGAACGCGGCATCGGCGTTGACGACTTCGCGCCCAAGCTCTCCTGGATCTTCAACACCCACATCGATTTCTTCGAGGAGGTCGCCAAGTACCGGGCCCTGCGACGCCTCTGGTCGCGGACCATGACCGAACGATTTCACGCGCGCGACCCGCGCTCGCTCATGCTGCGCACGCACACGCAGACGGGCGGTTCGACACTCACCGCGCAGCAGCCGGAGAACAACATCGTCCGGGCCGCGATCGAGGCACTCGCGGCGGTGCTCGGCGGTGTTCAGTCGCTCGCCCTGTCCTGCTACGACGAGGCGCTCTCCATCCCGACCGAGAAGGCGCAGCGCATCGCCGTGCGGACCCAGCAGATCATCGCCGAGGAGACCGGGGTGACCAACACGGTCGACCCGCTGGGTGGTTCGTACTACGTCGAATGGCTCACCGATGAGCTCGAACGTGAGGCTCGCAGGCTGCTCGACGAGATTGACGAGCGCGGCGGAGCGGTCGCGTGCATCGAGACCGGATGGATGCAGCAGCTCATCCAGGACGAGGCCTACCGCACCGAGCGCGCGATCGCGGTTGGGGATAAGGTCATCGTCGGCGTCAACCGGTACACCGAGACCGAGGAGCGTGGAGCCCCGCTGCTCTTCCGCCCTGACGAGCGCGCCATGGCCGAGCAGGCCGCTCGGCTCGCCGGGCATCGCGCCCGGCGTGAGCGGGGAGCTGTCGACGTGGCGCTCGCGGCGGTCAAGCAGGCAGCGACGTCGGACGCGACGCTGATGCCGCGCATCCTCGACGCCGTGCGTGCGGAGGCGACGCTCGGGGAGATCTGCGGGGCGCTGCGGGCCGTTTTCGGCGAGTATCAGCCCCCGGCGACGATCTGATTCGCGCGAGTTGGGTTCCATCAGGCGCTGGTTCAAGAACAACCCACGCACCGTCTTTCTGGTCGTGGTCGGCGTCGTGCTCCTGGGTCTCTTCCTCGGAGTGATCACGCCGCTCTTCGCGACCGCGGGCCCTGCCATGGCAGATATCAGCGGCGTGATCCCGGCCACTGCGACCGCTGACAAGCGCCTCGAGGTGGACGTTTCCATCGACAACGTCGGTGACCCGGTCATCGGCCAGGTCTGCGTCGGGGCACTTGTGTCCGGTCCGCTGACACCGGTTGATGTCATCTTTCAGAACATCGACAAGGAGCCGTTCGTCGACGATCAGGGAACATGGAAGGCGTGCGGTGGTGAGCTGACGAGCCAGTCGAGCGCCCCGGTGCAGCTGTTCTTCCAGGCCGGGGCTCCGGGTGCCGCTCAACTCGTCCTGTCGCCGATGAACGGCAAGCAGACCGTCGGCCAGGCGCTCACAGGATCGCTGTCCGTGCAAAACCCCTGACCTCTGAGGAACCGGATACAAGGCTGTCACGCCCAATTCTCTCGGCATCTCTGCCTCTAGGCTCTTGTCTCGAGAGGGTTATGCGAAACGAGAGCGCCGCTCGGCGCTGGCTGCCAATATTCGCGACGGCGGTACTGCTCGGCATCACGTGCTGGCAACTCGTGGATTCCTCGCTCCCACCACGGATCTGGCTCGTGGAGGCCGAGGTCGTGGTGGTCGCATCGGTGATGCTCGAGATCACGATTCGGTTACGTCGTGCCGCCCGCGTCAACGCCTCGGTCGTCGCTCTTGTGCACGGACTCACCAGTGTCGGGTTGTGCACGCTCGTCCTCGGCCTCTCCGCACCACGGTTGACGCACCCGGTGCCGCTCATCGTGCTCGGCTTCGTCGCTGTGCTGTTGACCGTCGACCCATCGGCTCGTGCCCCGGCGCTCTGGACCATCCTCCTGGCTTCGTGCGCCGGGCTTGCCGCTGTCTGGTGGTGGGGAGGGCTGATCCCGGTGTACGGGTCCAACCAGCTGATCCAGATCGAAGCACTCGTGGTGGGTGTGGTCATCCTTGCCTATTCCAACTGGTCGCTGACCGACCGCCATTACCAGGCGCAGACGCGAAGGTTGCGAGCCGTTGCCGACGTGGCACGCCGGCTGGGGTTGACGACGGACTCGAGCGAGGTCGCGGCGGCCGTCCTCAGTGGCTGCCACGAAACCTACCCGGACGCGACCTGGGGACGCGTCCTGCTCTTCGAGGCCGGCGCCGGTGGCCTGGCGACGCTGCCCCTGATCCTCGGTCCCTCAGGAGTGTCGCCGGCGAGTGGACCGACCGTCACCATGGCGCCCGGAGAGGGCGTCATCGGCCGCGTGTACCTCACCGGCGAGGCGTGCCTGCTGCGGACTCCCCGCGATATCAAGCAGGCGTACGCCGCAATGCCTCATTCGCACCTCGAGGAGCTCGAGAGTCTCGGTGATGGCCGGCGCTCGAGAAGTGTTGTCGCAGCCCCGCTTCGTGCTGCCGGCGGCCGCGTGATCGGCGTGCTCGTCCTCATCTCCCATGCGCGTCGCGGTGCCTGGGATGTCGACGATCTCACGGTCGTCCAGGCGATCGCCGACGAGGCCGCGGTGGCCGTGGCGCGTGCCGGCCTTTTCGAGGAGAAGGCGCTGCACGCCACCACCGATCCGCTGACCAAGGTTGGCAACCGGCGCGCCTTCGAGGAGCGTCTCGGGGAATTGACCGGCGCGACCGCGGTCATCGCGATCGACGTCGACCATCTCAAGCCCATCAACGACGAGTTCGGCCACGAGGCCGGCGACATGCTGCTCATCGAGGTTGCCCGAACCCTGCGCGCGCAGCTGCGCGCCGGCGACCAGCTGCTCCGGATCGGCGGCGATGAGTTCGTGTCAATCATGGATGCAACGACCGAAGCGGAGGCGGTGGCGATCGCTGAGCGGATGCGTGTCTCGCTCCACGGCGTGGCGCTGCCACACGGCAAGGCTCGAATCAGCGCCGGGGTTTCGGCCGGCGGTGGCGGCGTGCATGCGCTCTGGCTGGCTGCCGACGAGGCATTGTCGAAGGCGAAGAAGGATGGCCGCGACCGCGTCGTGGTTGCCGGGGATCGCTCGATGCCGAGCCTCGTCCATGGCGGCGGCGACGCCGGCGAGATGCTCGACGCGATTCTCAGCAAGCGGCGCGTGATCCAGGCGATGTTCCAGCCGATCGTGCTCCTGAACGACCACCGCACGATCGGATGGGAGGCGCTCGCGCGCGTCCCCGGGCTCCGCGATCCCGTCGACGGCGTCGAGGATGTGTTCGCGCTGGCGCACCGTCGCGGCGTCACCAAGGAGATCGA
The DNA here is from genome assembly GCA_003131685.1 of Candidatus Dormiibacterota bacterium. Lineage (GTDB taxonomy): Bacteria > Chloroflexota > Dormibacteria > Aeolococcales > Aeolococcaceae > Palsa-851. The sequence goes on along the minus strand of PKWB01000034.1, from coordinate 16,864 downwards.
CTGGATCTGCAGACGGATCGCCATGTCGGCCGCGTCAAGCCTGCCGGTGTCGGATCCGCTCTTTCTCAACGTGTCGGCGGCGATGTTGCTCGATCCCCTCCACCCCGTCGACCACATGCTCCTGCTCGCCCGGTGGGCCGAGCGTGAGCCCGAGACAATCGTCCTCGAGATCACCGAGCGCGAGTCCATCGCGGATCAGCAGCGGCTCCGGTTGGTGCTCGCCAGCTATCGCGAGCATGGCTTCCAGTTCGCTCTCGACGACATCGGCGAGGGTCACTCCACGCTGGAGTTGCTCGCGGCTGCCGTCCCCGAGTTCGTCAAGGTTGCCAAGAGCATCACCCAGGCCTGTGACGAGCGCGGCGCGCGCGCCGTCATCGAGGCGACAGTCGCCTATGCACGCAGCTCGGGATCCACGGTCATCGCCGAGGGAATCGAGGACGAGGAGACGGCGGACCGTCTCATCGCACTCGGGGTCACCGCCGGACAGGGATACTGGCTCGGCCGCCCGCGCGAAATGGTCGTCGATCACGAAGCCCGAGGTGAGGCGACCGCCTGACCGCCTTGGTGGTCAGTCGGTTGGCGTGGCGACCAGCTCCCAGGTGGAACCGGCCGCGGTGTCGTGCACTTCGATGCCGGCCTCCACGAGCACGTCGCGCAACCTGTCGGCGAGCGCGTACTCCCCCGCCCCGCGCATCTCGACGCGCAGGCTGAGAATCCGATCAACCACAGGGCCGACCTGATCGCGTGGATCGGCAACGCCATGACGGGCGAGGTCGCCGAGGCGCACCACGTACCGGCGGAGCGTCTCGCGCGCACGATCCTGCTCGTCCGAGTCGAGCGTGTCCGCAGACCATTCGTGGATCTGTGAGTCGATCGCCAGGACAGCGCCGACTGCGCCGTCGACGTCGCGTGAGGCGAGCGCCGTCTCGGCGGCGCCCGACTGACGGGTCACCTCCTCGAGAAACGGTGAGACACCGGCTGCCGGAAGCGCATCAGCGTCGGCGCCGTTTTCGGAGGCGGGGATGGTCGACGCTTCTCCGCCGGCAGGGACCAGCTCGGCGCCGAGCGCACTCACCGGCACGGTCGTGCCGTTCTCGAATCGTTGGGAGACGCCCTTGCGGCGCCAGGTCAGACCACCGCGCCCGCGGACGCTGACGGTTCCCGCATCGATGTCGAAAATGGCCGCGGTGTGCTCGTCGACACCGAGGATATCGACGCCGTCCGGGAGCAGTTCCTCGAGCATGCGGAGCCGTCGCTCACCCATGTAGCAGTAGCGGGTGTCGTGCGTTCCGCCCTCCGCGTTGTTGTAGTGCGGGACGACCGCAGCGCGAAGGCCGGTGACACTGAGCAGGTCGAGGCCATCCAGCCATCGCGGCTCCTCGCCGACTTTGTACACCTCGTAGACCGGGAGCGAGGAGACGCCGAGCCCGACCGCGGCCGCGCTCGCGAAGGTCACGCAGCCGCCATCACGCAGCTTCGCGGCGAGCAGGTCTGGAACCGCGGTGCCGAGCCATTGACGAAGGGCATAGCTCGGGCTGCCCGGCCCCGCGAACACGTAGCGCGCATCGGCGACGCGGGCGAGCATGGTCTCGTACTCGAGGGCCGACGCCAGCTCGCGATTGCGAAACGTGGCCACGCTGATCGGAAACCCGACGCGGTCGCGAAAGTAGGCGACGGTGCGCTCGCTGATGTCCGCCGCGTTCTCCTGGAACCCGAACGGCGTGTCGAGCAGGACGGCGGGCACCGGGCGCGGCCCGAGGCGTGAGAGCAGATCGGCATGCACCGACACCATCGTCGGGGTCGTCTCCCCGGATCCCATGATGCAGAGCAGGCGCGGCAGACGAGCGCCGCCGGCGGGGCCGTTCACGCCTCGATCGTACGGTGTGCGGCCCGTGCGACCATCGTCAAAGGAGGTAGTCGGCGATGGACCTGGCGATGCTCAAGGCGGATGTGCGGGAACGGGCGAGCCGCCTCGGATTCGCCGCCTCCGGGGTCACGTCGGTGCGCCCGTTCACCGAGGCGCGCACTCACGCCATCGCCGCGATCGACGCCGGCCGCATGGACGGGATGTCCTGGTACACCCGCGACCGGGTTGAGGCGTCGGCGGACATCGGTGGTCGCTACCCATGGGCGAGGTCGATCATCGCGCTCGCGTGGCCGTATCAACCCGCCGGGTCGGAGGTTCCGATTGACGGCATCGGCGATGCGACGGTGCGGGGTCGATTCTCGGCCTACGTCTGCACCCAGGACGGCGGCCGTACCGTCGATTACCACGACCTCCTCGCGGAGCGGTGCGACGCGCTGGTGGAGTGGCTCGGCGAGCGGGTCGAGGGTCTCCGAGCCAAGCGTTTCGTGGACCACGGGTGGGCCCTGGACCGCGCCATCGCCGAGCGTGCCGGTGTCGGATTCGCGGGGAAGCACGCCTCGGTGATCACGCTCGCAGCGGGCTCGTACGTGCTCCTGGCGTCCATCGCGGTGTCGGTAGCACTGCCCGTCGACGCGCCATCGCGTCGAGGGTGCGGCCGGTGCACCGTATGCATTCCATCCTGTCCGACCGGTGCGATCGTTGCGCCCGGCGTCATCGACGCCCGGCGTTGTATCTCCTACCTCACCATCGAGCACCGAGGCCCGATTCCCGACGAATTACGACCCCTGATGGGAACCTGGGCCTTCGGTTGCGACCTCTGCCAGGAGGCGTGTCCGATCAACCACCGTCGTGCTCCGCGACCCCTCGATGTCGCGACCGCGAGCACCCTGCATGGTCCGGTGCCCCACCCGGACCTGGTCGAGTGCCTGGAGCTCACCGATGCCGAGTTCACGGCTCGTTTTCGGGGCACGGCCGTCGCTCGTACGGGACGCGCCGGGCTGGCGCGGAACTGCGCGATCGCGCTCGGGAATGCCGGAGATGACGCGGCGCTCCCGGCGCTGCAGCGCAGTGCCGCATCCGACCCGGACGAGGTCGTGCGTGAGGCCGCTCGCTGGGGGATCGCACAGCTGACCGGCTGCTGAACGCAGCCGCTGGTCAGCGGAAGAGCAGGACTGCCGCTCCCGCGCCGATGACCAATGGCGCTCCGACGCAGGCCGCCAGCAGCGAGACCGAATCGGGTTCGCGCGGCCACCAGGCCGGGGGCAGCGCCCGGTTGATCGGCACTCGCGCACCCCGGAGACGCGTGTTCCCGTCGAAGAGCGCGAAGGCCGCGACACAGGCCAGTGCGATGAGCAGCGCCGCCTCGGCGAGGAGCGCCGCTGCTGCGATGGCGCCCGCGGCATGGAGGAATGCGCAGAGGACGAAGGTCACGATGCCGAGGCCGGCGCCGCAGGACGCGGCCAGGAAAGTGGTCGGCAGCGAGGTGCGCGGCAGGCTCGGGAGTCGCATGGCTTTCGATCGCAGCGTAGCACTCGGGCCGACTCGATGACAGTTCACAGGGATGGGACTCGGTTGTGACGAAACCGTTACGGCGACCTGGAACGCTTGACGCAAGCGATCTACTGTGCCTACGCTGCGTCCGCCGCCACCGGGTGGCCGGTTCCCACTTCTCTCCCAACGTCCCACTACACGAGGAACCCGATGCCGACAAGGTCTCGTCTTGCCGCTGCCGCGCTCGGCGCAACCGCCGTCGCCACCATCCCCTCCGGCGTCTTCGCAACCTCATACGTGGTGCGACCCGGTGACACCGCTTCGGATATCGCGGTCCGGCACGGCACCACGATCGCGGCGCTCCTCGATGCCAACCGCATGGCTGCTCCGGAGTTGATCCGGGTCGGTCAGATGCTGCAGATCCCCGACGCCTCGCTCACGCTGCCCGCCTACGCTCGCGGTGCGAACGACTCGGAGACCTACCGAGTCGGCCGCGGCGAGGGCGTCTTCGAGGTGGCTCGGCGCTTCGGCGTCGACCCGACCGCGCTGGCGCGCACCAACGGGATCGGCGTCAACGCACCGATCGCCGAAGGCGACGAGCTCGTCGTGCCCGGTCGCCTCACGCGCATGAATGCGCTGGTCAGCTTTGTGGCCGCCGATATCGGCGTCGATGCAAGGCTGCTGCGCGGGGTGGCCTGGGCGGAGTCCGAGTGGCGGCAGGAGCCGGTGTCAGCGACCGGTGCGGTGGGCGTCATGCAGATCGAGCCCTTCACCGGGGAGTGGGTCTCGCGTCACCTCGCCGGGACGCACCTCGACATCTGGCGCGCCCAGGACAACGTCGTCGCAGGCGCAATGCTGCTGCGCCACCTGATGATCAAGCACGAGGCCGATATCCCCGCCACCCTCGCGGGGTACTACCAGGGTGATGCGAGCGTTGCCGGCCACGGCGTCTACGACGACACCCGTCGATACCAGCGTCAGGTCCAGGAGCTGATCGCTCAGGACGTGTGAGCCTTCGGGGCCGGCCAGCCACCGACCCGGGTCATCCGTCCGCTCCGGTCGACCAGCCGCGCCGGCAGCCCGGCCTGGTCGAGCCATGCCGCCGCTGCGGCACCACGGACGATCGCCGCAGTGGCGGCGATGTTGGCGTCGACACAGGTGCCGGCGACGACGCTGACCGTCCGCCACGGTCCTGCCGCGGGCAGCCCGGTAACCGGATCGATGATGTGATGCAGCTCCACGCCGCCACGCCGCCATCGGCGGACGGTGATGCTCGAGGTCGCGACCCCGCCGGACTGGATGGCGATCGTCTCGCCATCGGGTGTGATCGCTGCGCGGCTGTCCTCCGCGATCTGAACGTTCCAGCCGTCCTCGGGGGGGTCGCCCGCGACCGAGACGTCCCCGCCCAGGCTCACGAGCACGCCGCCGCCGTGCATGGTTTCGAGGGCCGCCCTGGCGGCGAGATCGGCGGCGAGCGCCTTCGCGGTGGCGCCGAGGTCGACCTCGACGCCGGCATCGATCTCGACGCGCCGGGACGCCGGATACAGGCGCAGCCGTCGCCATCCGGGGATCGGTGACACGGTGAGTTGCAGGGGTGCCCCGTCGGCGGGAAGGGCGTCGAAGTCGACGGTGTACCCGGCGTTGCGGACCGCCTCTCCAACGGTGGGATCGACTGCCCCGTCGGTCAGCTCCGCCGCGCGGATCGCTGTCGCGAGTGCCTGCGCGAGCAGCCGCGAGACGATGCCCTCGTGCCGCCCGTCGCCCGCCTGGAAGCGGCTCAGCTCGCTGTCATCGCGAAAACGGCTGCACGCCATGTCGATGGCGGCCACGACATCCTCGACAGCGATGGTCGCGCGACCGAGCGTGTCGGGATCCGTGACCACCACGTGCATCGATGTGCCGAGGGCGGTACCTCGATGCGCGGCAAGGGTCATGAGCCTCCGCTGACAGTACTCGCTGAAGATGAGCTTCCGGTGCTCGCCGATCCGGTCGACAATGACGACGACCCGGTGCTCGTGGACGAAGACGACGAGGACGAAGACGGAGTGGGGGTTGTCGTGGATGATGTCACCGACGACGTCGATCCCGCGCTTGTCGTCGAGGTACCTGCGTTGGTGTGGTACGCCGCGATGCCGAGCACCGCGACGGCGGCGGTTCCCACGACCGCGAAGGATGCCGTGAGCTTCTTGCGGAGACGGAGCGCACGATCTCGCTCGGCCGCCGTGATGCGTCGTTTTGGGGCGGGCATCACCGGACCTCGTGGGGCTGGGCTGCGTGTGCTCGAAACCCGCCGTTGGCGAACTGAGCCTGGCGGCGCAGGCGAAGCACACCGCGCAGATCGGTGAGAACTGTCCGCGGGATGTTCACGCGCGAATCCGGATCCTCGATCCACTCCACCGGTACCTCGTGAATGCGGAAGCCGTCCCGTTGTGCGATCACGAGCAACTCGGTGTCGAAGAACCATCCCTGGTCGCGAACCGCCGGCAGAAGGTGCCGCGCGACCTGCGCACGGATGGCTTTGAAGCCGCATTGCGCATCGCGAAAGCGCGTGTGCAGAACTGACCGCAGAAGAAGGTTGTACGCGCGTGATATGAGCTCGCGCTCAGCGCTGCGCCTGACGCGGGAGCCGGGCGCGAGCCTGCTCCCGATGCTGATATCGCTGCTGCCCGAGAGGAGCGGCGCGATGAGGGCGCCGAGCGACTCGAGTGAGGTTGAGAGGTCGACATCCATGTACGCGACCACGCGCGCATCACTCGACATCCAGGCGGTGCGGAGCGCGCCGCCGCGACCTTTCTCGGGAATGTGCATGAACCGCACGCCGTCAAGCTGAGTCGCGAGACGCATGCCGATCAGCCGGGTTCCGTCATCACTCGCGTTGTCGACGACGGTGAGGCGTGTTGCGAAGGGCATCTCGGCGTGAACGTAGGCGTGCAGCGCCCGGACACTCTGCTCGAGGACTCGTTCCTCGTTGTACACGGGGATCGCGATATCCAGGATCGGGGCGGCTGTGACGCGCTGGTCGTTCATGAGATTCAGCGTGGAGCGCCGTGCTTGATACCGGCCGCGAGAACGCTGGGAAGCCGCTGTGAAGGCACGGCGATCTCCGAGCAGATTCACAGGAACCTCACGCGGACCGTTGAGCAGCGCCCCCTAGAGTCCGGACACAAGGAGACCTGATGCCGAATACCCGACGACGCTCATTCCCCCGGCCGCGAAGCGCGCGCGCATGGCTGCTCAGTGCCCTGGCCGGGGTGGTTGCGGTCGGCGCCTTCGGCGTGCTGTTCATCTACTTCGTGCTCTTCAGCCACTCGGCGCCCGCCCCACTGGCGCTGACATCGCCGGCGGCGACCATCCAGTCCCCGGCGCTCACCTCGACGGAGATTCCCGGCGCCTGGACAGTCGCCTCGAAATCCGTTGCCGGCTATCGCGTTCACGAACGTCTTGCGTTCCTCTCTGCACCCAGCGACGCCGTCGGGCGCACCTCGCAGATCACCGGCGGCGCGACCATCACCGGCTCCGCAGGTGCGCTGACGATCAGCGCCGCGTCATTCACCGTGAATGTGGAATCGCTGACCAGCGATCAGTCGATGCGCGACAGCCACATCCAGACCCTCGGTCTCGAGAGCGCTCAATTCCCGCACGCCACCTTTGTCCTCTCGTCGCCGGTGACCTTGCCCACGAATGCGACATCGGGTGCCGAGATATCGGTCTCGCTGCGCGGTGCCCTGACCATCCACGGGGTCACGAAAACGGTGTCCATCCCAGTGCAGGCCCGGCTGACCGGCTCGCAGATCGAGGTGGTCGGCGCAATCACCTTCCCGTGGGGCGAGTTCGGCATGCAGGCCCCGAATATCGGCGGTTTCGTCACCGTCGACGGCACCGCCACGATGGAGTTCGACCTCTTCCTCAAGCACAGCTGACAGAGCGCGAGAGGAGTCGCCGGGCGTGGGCACGGCCGTGGCCGTCAGCGGCGTGAGGCCAGAGCCTGAAGGCGAAGCGCGAGCGTGGGGCAGCCCGATACGGCGCGACGCGCATGTGGGAGAACGGACTGCGGGATCGCGCCCCCGCGGATGATCGGATAGCCCCAGTCGTCGAGCTCGATCAGCTCGGGTACCAGGTCGGCGCACACACCGTGCCCGTCGCACTTGATGCGATCGATGCCGAGCGTCACGCGATCGCTCATGACGCCACCGCCGCTGCGTTAACGACGCTGCAGCGCCGATCGTGGTCGTGGAGCTGAAATTCGCCGGCGAAGACTCGAAGCGCTGACGCAAGCAAACCCGCGGCGCCGTCCGGGTGGTGACACGCCCCGCGTCCAGCGAGGAGTCCGGCCCACCGCTGGATGTGCTCGAGGTCACCCGGCGCGGGCGAAAGGCCGGCGACGCGTCCCGCCGCCGCCGAGATGGCGCGAAGGCCGAAGGTGCACGGACCGCACTGGCGCGCGCTCTCGTGCGCGAGATAGGCGAGGATTCTCGCCGTCTCGACGACTCCGCAGCGTCCCGATGGAAGCACGGCGATCACGCCGCATCCGAGGGAATATCCAAGCTGGCGCAGCGTATCGGCGTCGAGCGACAGCCCCCAGGCGGTACCGGACTCGACCCACCCTCCGAAATATCCGCCGAGGAGTACCGCGTCACTGTCCGACGTGATACCCCCCGCTGCGTTCACCGCATCGGCAACGCTCGCGCCCTGTGGAATCTCGACGAGCATGGTCTGCGGCACCGCGCCGCCGACGGTGACAAGTGTCGTTCCGGACGCTGTGCCGACCCCGAGCGAGCGGTACCACTCATCACCGAATCGCGCGATCAGCGCGACGTGAGCAAGCGTTTCCACGTTCTGCACGAGCGTCGGACGGCCGTCGACCCCGCGCTCGAAGGGACGCGGTGGAATCGACATGGGAAGTGCGATCCCGTCGTTGATGAAGTGAATCGCCGCCGTCTCCTCTCCGGAGATGTAGCGGACGGGTGCGCTCACCAGGCGGAGCCTGGCGCGCTCGGCGGCGGACCGTTCGATGACCGCCCGGTGCATGGCCTGCATGGCACCGGTGTGGTCGGCCCCGACGTAGAGCACGATGTCATCCGCACCCACTGCGGCCGCGGCGACCAGCGCACCGTCGATGACGAGGTGGGGGCGCTGTTCCATGAGCACGCGGTCCTTGCGGCTCAGCGGCTCACCCTCGCCGCCATTGGCGAGGACGACCGGTGTGCCGGACCGCTGCGACGCGACGGTCCGCCACTTGGTGGCAACCGGGAATCCCGCTCCGCCCTTCCCGCGCAGGTTGCTCCGCTCGATCGCGTCGATGAGCTGCGTTACCGGCGGCAGCGAGCCGAGGCGTTGCCGGTGCTCGGCAAAACCCTCCATCCCGTGTGCCGCGGGCGGTCCGTCCAGAAGCGCGATGCTCATCGCCCGGGCCCGAAGGACGCGCGCTCCGCAGCCACGCGACGTTCGTCGGCGAGCGGGTCCGGAGGAGCCGCCAGCAGGCGCCACACCAGTGCCCCCGCGACGGCGGCAACGCACACGATGTCGATGGCGAGCATCCAGGCTGCGGTCCCGTCGGTGCCGGTGCCGATGCCGTGGATCACGGCCACCGGCCAGCTCAGATATGCGAGCCAGTGGATCCCGCGCCACACGCGCGCGCCGATGTGTTGACGAAGGAGGCTGGTCGCGACGATCGCGATGAGCAGCTCGAACGCGATGGTCCCGAGGCCGAGCCACACGGTGCGGTAGTACGAGCCGAAGGGGACGAGCGCGGCGACCAGACCGAGATGCGTGAACGGGTCGACCACGGCGGTGACGATGTGGAGCAGGAGGAAAACCAGCGTCATCAGGGCGAGGTCCCGATGCACGGCGGCGCTGAGGAACCGCGGCCAGCCCCTGGTCTCGAACCGCACGCGGGCCAGCAGACCGAGGACGACAACGGCGCTCAGCAGCACGAGGCTGACGGCTCCGGCGCCGCGCGTGGTGTACCAGAGCAATTGATCAGACATCGGTCGTGCCTGCCGCCGCCGGAAGCTGGATCCTGAAGGTTGCGCCCCCGCCGGGGGTGTCGGTGAGGCTGATCCGGCCGTCGTGTGCGGTCACGACGGCGGCGGCGATGCTCAATCCCAATCCGCTGCCACCCTGGTCGCGGCTGCGCGCCGGGTCGGCACGGTGAAACCGCTCGAAGATGCGGTCGCGCTGCACTGCCGGCACACCTGGTCCGTGATCGATGACGTCGATCTCGGCATGTCCGTTCTGCGCTTGCAGCGCAACCTCCACCGGGCTTCCTGCCGGGGTGTGCACCAGTGCGTTGCGCACCAGGTTCGCGACCGCCTGGCGCAGCCTCAGGTCGTCACCGGTGACGGTGACCGGCTTCTCGATCTGAGCGGTCACGGCGCGTCCGGGGTCGGCGGCGCGTGCGTCGCTGACAGCGTCATTGACCATCGAGGTGAGGTCGACCGGCGCGCGGTCGAGGGGACGCCCCTGGTCGAGGCGCGCGAGGAGCAGCAGGTCGTCGACGAGCACGCCCATACGCCGGGTCTCGTCCTCGATACGGCGAACGGCCAGCAGGACATCGTCGCGGGTCATGTCCGGGTTACGCTGCAGCAGCTCCGCATACCCTCGCATCGAGGTGAGTGGCGTGCGCAACTCGTGTGAGGCGTCGGAGACGAAGTGGCGCAACTTCTGCTCGGTGACGTCGCGCTGGGCGAAGGCTCGCTCGATCTGGCTCAGCATCCCGTTGAGTGCAAGGCCGAGCTGCCCAACTTCGGTCCGTTCATTGGACGGCGAGACCCGCTTGCCGAGGTTTCCCGCGGCGATCGACCGTGCAGTTGCTCCCATGCGTTCCAGTGGGCGCATGCCGCGGCGGACCAGCAGCCAGGTGACCACCAGGACGATGATCGTGATCCCGCTGCTGATCGCGATCTCGAACAGCAGCAGGGTGCTCAGCGTGGTGTCCACGCCGTCGAGTGGCAGCGCGACCACCAGATCCGTCCCGGGATCATTCTTGTCTTGAGTGACAAGAACTCGGTACGACTCCCACGTCCCCGCTCCAGGGACGGTCAGCATCAGCGTCCCGTTGTTCGCATCCTCGTAGATGGTTGCCGGCAGCATGGGATGCGACTGCGTCGTCGAGACGGAGCCGCCGTACAGTCCACCGCCGCTCAGTGGGCCGGACGCGCCGAGCAGCTCGCCATATGTCCCCGGCGGAAGTTGACCGCTCCCTGAGTCGCCGCCGGGAAACGGCGGCTGTGCTCCGGGGTTTTCGAGGACACTCTCGGCGCCGTGGTCCATGGCCAGCAGTTGATTGTCGACGTTCTGGACAAGCGAGCTCTGCAGCGCCGCATAGGTCCCGATGTCGGCGGCGGCAAGCCCGAGGATGAACAGTGGCGCAAGGGTCAGCAGCAGCCGGAGTCGCAGCGACATCTACGGCCCTGAAGACATCACCGGCGCGCCGCTCACGCGTGCGCCGATGTGGTCCGTGGAACGCGCATGACGTACCCGACTCCGCGAACCGTGTGGATGAGTGAGGGCTCGACCTGGTCGACCTTCCGACGCAGGTAGCTGATGTACGTCTCCAGCACGCTCGCATCGCCGCCGAAGTCGTAGTCCCAGACGTGGTCGAGGATCTGCGTCCGCGACAGCACGCGACCGGTGTTCATCATCAGGTAGCGCAACAGGCGGAACTCCGTGCGCGTCAGCTCGACCGGCTCGCCGGCGCGAAAGACCTCGTGGGTCTCGTCATCGAGCTCGAGGTCGTGCAGGACGAGCTTCCCGGTCGCGGCGGCACCATTGGGATTGTGGCGGCGGAGCACGACGCGGATCCTCGCCACCAGTTCCTCGATGCTGAAGGGCTTGGTCACGTAGTCGTCGCCGCCGATGGTCAGACCGTGGACCTTCTCCTCGGTGGCGTCACGTGCGGTGAGGAAGATCACCGGGACCTTGATGCCGTCGGTGATCATTCGCTGCACGAGCGTGAAGCCGTCGTCGTCCGGCAGCCCCACGTCGAGGATCATCAGGTCCGGCCGGAAATCCATCACGGCGTGCCGGGCCTGCTTTGCGGTTGCCGCAGTCTGCACCGAGAAGCCCTCGTATTTGAGGGCCATCGCCACCAGGTCCGTGATGGCGCGCTCGTCATCGACGACGAGGACTCGATTGGGCTCTCCCGCGTTCGGCGTGGTCACCCGACCATGATCGCGCGGATTTCTGGGAAAAAGCTCAGAGGTTCTTGGATCTACCCTGGGTCTTACCCGGCGTCACGAGCCGGTCCGCGCTCCCCGTCGCCGAGCGGCAGCGACAGGCACCGGACGCCACCGCCGGCCTTGAGGAACTCCCCCATGGGCAGCGGGATCGGGGTGTACCCGGCGGCCTTGAGTGGCGCGTCCATCTGCGAGATCGTCAGCGAGGAGAGCAGGTGCTGTCCCAGTGGCATCGCATTGCAGGCAAAGCCGGCGGCCACATCGACGGGCACCTCGATCAGGTTCGGCACCAGCTCGCGAATCAAGCGCATTGAGTCGGGCGCGAAAGCGTCAGGGGCCGCCAGGACGTTGGTCGCATCGAGCGGGCAGAAGCACGTGTCGAGGTGATAGAAGCGCGGGTCGACCAGCTCCAGCGAGACGACGTCGACCTCGAGGATTCGTGCGACGGGGCGGTGCGATTCGCGGTCGGTTCGGAACCCGTAGCCGCAGAACAGCCGGTCGCCGAGGAACAGCGCGTCACCGGCCCCCTCGAACGACAGCGAACGCGGTAGCTCGTGGACGTCGAAGCCGAGGCGCTCGAGCTCCTCGCGCCAGTGCGCCTCTTCCCCCTGCCGCTCGGCATGGTGAAAGTTGCTCAGCACCGCCCGATCGTCCCAGAGCACCGCCGCGTTGGCGGTGAAGACCATGTCGGGCAGACCCGAAACCGGCGGGGCCAGCTCGACCCTGACGCCAAGCTCGAGGTACTTGCGGTAGAGCGCGTTCCACTGCTCCTCAGCCAGCGCATGGTCGACCTTGACCGCGATGTGCATCCAGGGATTGATCTCGTATTCGATGCCGAAATGGTCCGGGCGGCACATGAGCACCGCGTCAGTCATCGACCGGCCCGGGGCGGCGCGGCGGTCTCGCCAAGCGGGAGCGGCATCAGCAGCGTCGGCGAGAAGCGGGTGCCGGCGTTCAGCTCGATCGGCCCGGCGACGGCGGGCCGCTGCACGCACCAGACGGGGTCGACGTCGTCGCGGACGGCGAGGAGTGTCGGGCGCAGCAGTGCGCCACCCGCGCTCCGACCCTGATACCGGACGGTCGCGGTGAGGGCAGGACGGAGCCATGTGGCATTGACCGGCTGCACCCCATCCAGCGGCGCGCTCGCGACCTTCAGCGCTGCGACCTGCCCTGCCAGCCAGCTCTCGACGAGCCGATCGTGGGGGCCGTCCACATGCCCCGCGAACGTCAGCCGGCCACCCACATGCTCGCCGAGGATCAGCCGGGTCCCGCCGCGGCGCCGGGAAACCATGCCGGCGATGACGCACGTCGTCTGGTTCGACAGCGCGATGCGCAGCCGGTCGGGTGAGGCGACGCCGGGACGATACGGAGCAGTCGCCCGCCGCGCGAGCAGGGCCACGAGGCCCCTGCCGGCGGCGGCCGCCGCGAGCGCTTCCCCGCGTCCCCGCACATGATCCGGCGCCTGCAGGACGTCGCTCTGATCGGTCAGCTCGCGGAGCGCGTCGAGGCGGCGATCCAGCGGCCACGCGAACGTCGACCGCCCGTCCAGGTGCAGGACGTCGAAGCCGAGATACACCGCAGGGAGCTCCGCGGCTGCCGCGGCACCGGCGGCGAGCCGCCGCCCGAATCCCGCGAGGTCTGGACGTCCCTCCCGATCGAGCACGGCGATGACGCCGTCCAGCACCGCGCCCCGGCCGTCCTTGACGGACGCCGTGGCGGACACGTCCGGGAAACGCCGAGCGAGGTCGCCGACCATCTCCCCCTGAATGCGCACACTCCCACCCGGATCCAGGAAGAGCAGTGCTCGCGCGCCATCCCAGTCGACGCTGAACAGCCACTCGCGGTCGTCGAACGGCTCGGCGCAGGGCACCGCGGTCTCGATCGGGATGTACCCGGGCAGCTGCGGCGGCGTCGGCGAGCGGAAGGGCAAAGGGTCGCCGATGGCCGCCAGGTCGGCACGAGACAGGCCTGGTCTACCAGCCACGCGTGACTTCGCGATGCGTCAGGACGCCCGGCGCCGGCGGGCCGGTTCGGCCTCTTCCGACTCGGATTCCTCGTTCTCGGCGGACTCGGTTCGCCGCGACTTCGCTGCCTCGACCGAGGCTTTGAGTGCGGCCATGAGATCGGTGACCTTGCCGGTCTCATGGACCTCGGGACGCTCGATCGGCTGGTTGTTGACCTTGGCCTCGACGACCTGGATCAACGCCTCGCGGTAGTCGTCGTGATAGCGCGCCGGGTCGAAGTGCGCGCTCATGTTCTCGACGAGCATCACCGCCATGTCCAGCTCTTTCTTGGCGACATCCGGGGCCTGCTCGGGAATCGACAGCTCACCGGTGGAGCGGATCTCGTCGGGCCAGTGCAGGGTGTTGAGGAGCAGACCCTGCTCATGGAGGGCGAGACGGCAGAGGTGCTCGCGGTCGCGGAGAGCGATCTTGCCGATGGCAACGGTGCCGGTCTTGTCGAGCGCCTCTCGAAGCAGCGCGTACGGCTTGACGCCGACGGTCTCCGGCTCCAGGTAGTACGCGCTCTTGAGGTAGACGCCGGCTTCGATCTCCGAATCGGGGCAGAACTCAACGATCTCGATGGTGTGCGTGGTTGTCAGCGGCAGGTTGTCAAGGTCTGCGTCGTCGACGATCACGTACTCGTCCTTGCCGACCTCATAGCCGCGGAGCGCCTCGCTCCACCCGATCTCGCGATCCTCCTCCGGGCACCAGCGCTTGTTGCGCACCGGCGTGTGGTCGTTCGGACAGAGCAACCGGAACGAGACGCTCTTCGATTCGGTCGCCAGGTACAGCCGCACGGGTATCGCCACCATGCCGAAGCTGATGGCGCCGCGCCACATGGATCGGGGCATGGCACACCGAGTATAGGGGCGCGGGATCGCTGTGCACGCGCCCGAGCGCGCGGCCGTCGAGGCTTCGGTTCAGGCCGCGGCGAGCAGCCTGTCGTACGCCTCTTTCAGCTCCGGATAGCGCAGGAAGATGATGTGCGCGTACTCCTGCGTCAGCGGCACGGGTTTGCGCCGCAGCGTCAGGCCGACCTCCTCCGGCCGGTGATTCGCCTTGCGCCAGTTGCATTTGCGGCAGGCGATCACCACGTTGTCCCAGCGATCCGGCGCGCCGCCCCGCGACACCGGGATGACGTGGTCGACGGTGAGCTCGGTGGCGGTGCCGAGACGGCCGCAGTACTGGCAGGTGTGATCGTCGCGAAGCAGGAGGTTGCGACGGTTGGGGCGGAGCAGGCGTCGCGGGACGTGGATGGTGCGGAGCAGGCGAACGATGACGACGCCTTCGGGCAGCCTCCGCACGGCGAGCGCCTCGGCCGCGGACCGTTCGGCGGCCTCGTCCACGAACGCGACCCGCTCCTTGGTCAGGAGCACAACCAACCGCCGGTGACTGATCACGTTGAGCGGCTGCAGCGAGGCGTTGAGCAGCAGCACTGCCATGGCCCGAATTCTATTGGGAAAGCAGGGATCTCCGGGTCGATCACGTGTAGGGAGCCGATTTGATGGGGCCCACCCTGATGGCGCCGCCGCAGACCATGCTCGAGTCGATGTCGTTGACCTGGGTCTGGAACCGCGACGTCGGCAGCGTCACCCGCCAGAACTTGGGTTGCTCGGCCTGGGCGGCGGAGCAGGTCGCGTCGGTCCAGGAGACGAGGAAATACCCGTGTCCGGTCGCGCCGGCGGTTCCGAGCGGCTGGGTGCTGGGGGGAAGGTCGGTCGGGCTTGGAGAGGCCATCGAGTTGTCGTTCGTCCAGGTGGTGCTCAGGAGGCCGCCGCCCGAGTTCAGCATCTGGAGCTTGGCGTAGCCGTCCTCGGTGCAGTCGGTCGTCGAGGCGTTGCGAATCTCGAAGGTCGCGTAGATCGTGCCCGCAGCGCCCTGGGTGTTGAGGATGGCGACCTCGAACTGTCCGGGCGTGCAGGGCCCCGACGGTGTCGCAGTCGGAGACGACGACGACGTGGTCGGAGTCGGTGCGGTCTGCGCGGTGACCGCCGGGCTGGGTGTCACCGGAAAGGGGGTCGGCTCGATGACGGTCGCGGACGGACTCGGGGACCCGCAGGCCGCGAGACCCACCGCTGACGCGAGCAGCAGGGTCGGAACGAGTGCCCGTCGCATCGCGACGCAATGTACCCGCAATTCGCGCCGCACGCGCGTCAGGGGCGAGCCGGGAGGTCCTGGTCGGCCTGCAGCGCCGGCGCGAAGAGATCGCCCTTCTCGGCAACCCTCTGCGCGATGGTGGCGATGTTCCAGCGGTCGGGGCGCAGCTCGGGGTCGTCGAGCTCCTCCCACGCGATCGGCGTCGACACCGGGGCGCCCGGTGCGGGTCGGAGCGAGTAGGGCGCGGCGAGCGTCTTGTTGATGATGTTCTGCGTGTAGTCGATCCGGATCCGGCCGGTGCGCTTGGCAACCGCCCACTCCCAACTCACCCGTCCGGGTGCCGCCTGGTCGATGGCCCGGCCGACCTCCTCCACCCAGTTGCGCACCACCGAGTAGTCCGGGCCCCGACGGATCGGGACATAGATCTGCAGCCCGGTCTGTCCGCTCGTCTTGACGACACCGTGCATGCCGTAGTGATCCAACGCCGCCTTGACGAGCTTGGCGATGTCGATGACGTCCCTGAATGTCGCGGGCTCGAACGGATCGAGGTCGAACACCGCCCAGTCCGGTTCATCCGGCGTATCGATGCGCGAGTGCCACGGGTGGAGGTCGATGACGCCCGCGTTGGCGACCCACGCGAGCGTCGCCACCTCATTGACCACGATGTACGTCTTGGTCTTCTCGCCGTGGTACGTCCAGGACTCGATCCACGCCGGAGCATGCGTCGGCTTGTCCTTCCGCCAGAACGACTTTCCCTCGATCCCGTCGGGGAACACCTGCATCGACAGCGGACGATCCCGCAGGTACGGCAGCATGTACGGAGCCATCCGGACGTAGTACTCGATCATGTCCCGCTTGGTGATGCCGTCGGCCGGCCAGAGGACCTTTTGTAGATTCGTGAGGGGAAGTCTTCGGCCTCCTATTTCCCAATGCGCGTTGCCCTTCAGCGTTCTCAGCGTCGCCAGCGCTTGCAAGTCCTCCGAGTCCTGTCGCGGTGGGGGGCCCTCGCCACCTGCGCGTCGGGTCTCCTTTGGCCTGTCGGTTTTTCTGGTGGGCGACACATCCTCGTCGCCCGGCGCTCCGGTGGCGCTATCCCCCACCGCGCCACCCGGAGGTCGCGAGTCCATAGCGGGCGTGCTTGTACTCCTCGCCCTGCGACGTGAGCGGGGGCTGGCCGCAGCCCCCTCACTTTGAGGCCGAGGCGTTTTGGCCGGATCGGTCTTTTTGGC
>PKWB01000021.1 GCA_003131685.1 Candidatus Dormiibacterota bacterium | reverse complement strand
GCATGCGTCACATGAGCGAGCTGGTCGACCGGATGCTGACCACGAGCCGCATGGAGATTCGTGCAGGTGGTCAGAACCCAACCGACGTGGACGTGGTGGCGCTCGCACACGCGGTGGCAGCCTCGGCGACCGCCACCGCCGNNTGGGGCGCCCGTTCGGGTGCGAGCCGATCCAGAGCAGGTCGAGACGATCCTCCGCAACCTCGTGTCCAATGCCCTGAAATACTCCCCCGACGGGCGAGACGTGACGGTGACCGTCCGCGAGCAGCCCGGTTGGGTCGCGGTCGACGTGACCGACCGCGGTGGGGGCATCGCCGAAGAGGATCTGTCGAAGTTGTTTCAACCCTTCGGGCGGCTTCAGAGCGCCATCGCCGCCGGCATCCAGGGGACCGGCCTCGGGCTGCACCTCTCTCGCGGCCTCGCTCAGGCTCAGGGTGGTGATATCGACGTGGCATCCCGGCCCGGCGAAGGGAGTACATTCACCCTGCGTTTGCCGCGCGGGCGTAAACGGCCAGCGGGGAGAGTTCATGCCTGATGGGTCAGTGCGAATGCGACTGCTGCTCGTTGACGACGACGCCGACGTCGCCACGATGTACGAGACCCAGCTTGCCGCCCAAGGCTTTGAAGTCATCCGAGCACGCTCCGGCGCCGAAGCCATCGACCGTGCGAATCGCGATGCTCCCGATCTGATCTATCTCGATCTCGGGCTCCCGGAGATGCACGGATTCGATGTTCTCGAACGTCTTCGCGCCGCCCCGGCGACGGCGAGGATCCCGGTCGTCATCCTCACCAACTACAGCGAACCCGAGTTGGTCGCACGGGGCCGCGAGCTCGGTGCGCATGATTTCCTGATCAAGGCGCATACACCACCAGGGGTGCCGGCGGAAGCAACCCGAAAATTGGTCTCGTGAGCGGGTTCACGCCCGAGGATGCACCGGCAGATCACGCTGCGACGCCCGCCCCAGGTCATGGGGAGGCGCAGGACGCCGCCCTTGACGCGGTCGAGCCTGAGCGTCTGCTCGACGGCGAGGATGAGGAGACGACCTACGCCGACGACGCCATCCATTGGACGAAGGTCTACAGGGAGCTGGTCGACTTCAAGCACAGCCTCTTGAATGTCGCGGAGAAGAGCGTGGCTGCAATGGAGGACGACGCCGGGTCGGAGGTGAAGGGCACCGATCTCAAGGTGTTGAAGGCCGAAGCCGCCCGTTTCGAGCGCCGCCTGGCCTTCTGGCAGGTGCGCGCCAATCAGCTTTCGGGGCCTTCCGTCACCGACTCCGAATAACTCGAGGAGCGGCGGTTGCGCCGCGTCACCGCATGTCAACGCCCGCATCGCAAACCGTCGCACGGCGCTTCGCGAACGGCGCCGGTGAAGTCTGATTAGCCGAGGACGCGAGCGAGGGTGAGCGCGTCGAGTGTGGGATCTGGAGGACGAGCGCTGTGGTGACTGTCGAGACTGAGCGGAAGGATGCGAGGTCGCTTCGGCGGCTTGGAGTGCTTCCCGCAACTGCGCTGTTCCGCCGTCGGGAGCACTCCGCGCCAGAGGCACCACGAGCATCCGGGATCGCATGCACGATGCGCGGCTGCACCAACCACACGGCGCAGCTCTGCGCCTATCGGGACCGGCGGGAACGCTCGTGCTCAGCCACGATCTGCCCCGCTCACGGCATCTCGCTCGGCGGCAACACCTACTGCCGGCGTCACGCCGGTACCGTCCAGGCGATCGGTGAGCTGGCACGTGATCAGAGTGGACATCCGGACATCGACGACCGCGCACCGTCGCTCGTGGACTGGATCGCTCGCGACATCGACCGGGACATCCGAACGCTGCTCGCGCGCGCCGCGCGACCGGGCGAGAGCGTTATCGTCGACGATGCGGCGCGTCTCAAGCACGACTTCCGCCGCAACGCCCGGTGGGAGCGAAGCTGGCGTCTCGTCGAGCACACCGGTCCCGTCCTCAATGTGACCCTGCACGTGGCCGAGGCCGACGACTCACTCATTCATGTGCGCGTCGGAACCGAGACCGTCGCCGATGGCGTGCCCCCGTGGATTGCCCGGCGCCGGGATGGTCAGGACGTCGAGGCGGCAATCGACATCTCCCAGCGCAGGCTGTTCTACCGATACCTCGAGGACACGATCTCCGAAGCGGTGCTGCGTTTCAGGGACCGTTCGGACCGCATCGACCAGTAGGCGGCTTTCCATCTCTGCCGGCCGGGGCGGACCTGGAGATCCAGCTTGACCCACGATCTCCGGGTAAGTGTGGTAGTATCACTATCATCTTTTCTGATAGCTGACATCCGGATCTCAGGCCACCGACCGCCTGACCGGGATCAGCCGGAGGTGCCGTCGTGCCGCGCAGATACAAACCGGTCCAGCTGAACGCGAAGCCGGTTCCCGATGAGTTGCTCCACGAGGCCGCGACCTGCCCCCAATGCGACTCGCGGTTGACGGAGGTGCTTGGCCGCATGGGTCTTCGATTGCTCTTCCGCTGTGGACAGTGCCGTGCCCGCTTCTACCGCCATCCCAAGGCGGCCGCGGGCGCGAGGTTCGTCTAACCCTCAGACCTTCACGTGCTCGACATCGATATCGGTCAGCTCCGAAGGCCGCGGGACGCCGTGCGCGTCGAGCAGCTGCAAGCAGAGGATCACCATGCGCGCGCTGATCAGGTTGAGACCGTAGCCCCGCGTCAGCCGCTGGATCGCGCCGAGGGTGATGATGTCGCGCTGCGAGTAGAGGCGGCGATTGGTGGCCGTGCGACTTGGCACGACGAGCCCCAGATGCTCATACATCATGAGCGTGCGCGTGTGCGTGGCGAGGATCTCGGCGGTGATGCCGATCGTGTAGAGGGGCTTGTCAAGGTTCAGCATCTTCGCCGCGCCCGCCGGCGCGGTGACGCGGGTCACGAGCGGCGCAGCCTCGGCGGCGTCATGCAGGCCGACGACCCGCGTGCACCAGCAAACGCACGACCGATCCGGTCTGGCGCGACGAGCGCACCTGCACGAGATCGCAGAGCTGGTTCACGGTCCAGAGCCCGCGAGGGTCCGCCGGATTGGTGCCCGGACGCCGGCGGTCGACGAGCGGATCGCTGATCACGCCGCGATCTGAGACCTCGCAAACGACATCACCACCGTCGATCCAGAGACGTGCGAGTCCACGGCCGCCACCAGTGCGCGCACCTTCCCCAGTGTGCCCAGGTCGAACCCGAGCGCCGCGACGACCCCGTCGGGTGCGGGGAGTGGTGAGGCGAGCGGCGCCGTGGGCACGACGAATTCCTGGCGTGCCGCCTCTGCCGAGCACGAATCAACGACCATGCCGTCGGTGACAAGTGGGTGCGTGTAACGCGCCTCGACGAGAACCTTCGGGTCAAGAGCTTCGACGTCGTAGGGGCAGATCAGCCAGAAGCCCGGCAGCCGGGCGAAGGCCCGGTTGATCAGCGCCTCATGCCAGTGGCACTCCTCCAGCTGAGCCGCCGCTCGGCCGGGCCAGATCGGCTCGCCGACCCCGCGCATATGAAGGGCGCCCCGATGTGCTCCCTCGACTGCGAACTCATTCCACGCCGGGATGATCCGCGCCGGATTCGCGCCCACAAGGCCCATGTCCCGGTAATCGATCAAGCCGTCGCCGTCGATGCCGATGGTCTCGCGCAGTGCGTCGATCTTCCGGCGATTCACCATCACGAGGGTCGGTTCGCCGGTCGCGAGACCGTCCCGTATGAACGGCACGACGCGTTCGAGGAACTGGCTCTCGCCCCGATAGAGGATCGCCTCGTGCCTGAAGTCTGCCACCGCGCGATGGCTCCTCAACTCGCCACCTCGAGATCCCTGCTCGAGGGTGAGGGGGCCGTCATGCTTGCAAGCCCTGTCGCCGCGAGCGCTCGCTGCAGCTGCGGTTGCATCCCGCTCAAGATGATCCGTCCGGCCTGCGCGTGGCGGACGAGCATCCGAAGCGCGGCGACCGAGCAGAAGGTCACCGCGGTGAGGTCGATCGTGACCACATCATCGCCGGCCATTGCGTCGCCCAGCGCCGCATCCATTGCGTCGAGGTTCGTCTGGTCGATGCTGCCGATCAACGTCAACGATGCAGGTTCGCTGAACGCGAAATGGTCAGCCCTCCGGCGACCGCGGTGTCGTCGCTCAACGGCGTTGGCCCCTCCGCTCGCACGGTTGGCGGTTCCTCGCCTCGAGGGAGGTCGAGACGTGCGCTGTTCTGCCACTCCCCGAGCACGATCGCGACCCGCGCGGTGAGATCGCTCGCCGAGAAACCGAGCTCGGCAATTCGACTCGCGTGGGTGCTGACAAATGCGCCGAACTCTTCGACGAACTCGCGGACCACCGCAGCGAGCGCCAGGCGGCTGGTCCGCCGGTCAGGGGGCTCCGCCAATGCCTCGGCCTTGGCTGCGATCAGCTTCCTGAGCGAGTCCGGATAGAGGCGCTCGAACTCGGCTCCGAGGGCCCGCTGCACCTCCAGCCGCGCCGGTCCCATCATCGCAATCCAGCGCAGCCTCTCGACGTCCGAGCCAAGTGCACACCGCGGATAGAACTGATTCTTGCTCAGCTCGCCGACGACGAGGTGGGCACAGGCAACGTGCGTGCCGAGCGGCTTGCCGTAGGACGTCGCGGCGATGAACTGGGTCCGCTGAAACGCGGGGCAGTCAATGCTCGTCCGGTCGAACTCGCGCCCGAAGTGACACCGATCTCGAAGTTCGGCCCCGCCTGTCGCGGACATGGCAGCGGGCTGGCGCTCGGAACGCACGGCTCTCGGGCCGGCTCAGACGACCGCGCGCTCGATCATGATAGCGAGTGTATACCGTGCAGAGCACGTCGAGAACAGTGCGTCACGGGGTTGAGCAGCCACCCCGGCCGGGGGCTGAACCCCGGCGGGGTGGGCCTTTGGGGAGGGAAATTCAGCAGGCCTGGATGCTGTTCGCATCCAGCTGCTGAGGTTAGCATTCTGGTAAGGTGACTGTCAAGCAAACTGATAGCTTTTCTGTATCAATATTGGTATCCAGAGGAAGCCTCATGGACGATGACGTCAAGGTCCTGCTGATCGAGGACGATGCTGCCGCCGCGGAGATGTATCGCCTGCGGCTGGCCGCGGACGGCTATGACGTTGTCATCGGCCGCGACGGCGAGGAAGGCCTCCGAATGGCCTCCGATGAAGCCCCGGACTTCATCTATCTCGACCTTCGCCTGCCCGGCCTGGACGGTTTCGAGGTGCTCGAGCGCCTCCGTGGGGATCCCGCCACCACGCACATCCCCGTGATCATCCTCAGCAACTACGGCGAGCCGGAGCTGCGCGAGCGCGGCTTGAAACTCGGAGCTCTCGAGTTCCTCGTCAAAGCGGACACGACACCCGCGCAACTTTCGACGAAGGTGGAGCAGTCGCGCGGATCCCAGGCCCGCCTGACGCGAGGCCCGATCCTCGGGGTGCCTCCGCGTTGTGCCGGCGGCCGCCCCTGAGGCCGGCCGCCGGACTTCACGACGTGTGCTCAGACGCTCGGTCTGGACTCAACCATATGAGGATATCGCAAGTATCCGCATCAATGATAGTCTGACTATATCGTATGGCGCCGGGAGGATCAAACGCCGTGCGGCACCGGCTCCTGGCCGACGCCTTCCTCCTCCACCGAGCTGACCTCATCTCCGAGCCGCGGAAGGGTTTCGACGGTGACCTCGCCGTCCGAGCGGGTGCTCATCGCCTCCTCGCCGCGGCGAGCGCGGTAGATGGCGCCGAGGAAGATGTTGGCTGCCCAGTGGTGCATCTGGCGCATCAAAAGGCCGGTGCGGACCGAGAAGCTGAGGTTGATCGTCGAGGCGTACGCCTCCGAGACGACCTGGCCGTGCAAGGGGGTGTAGGGCCCGTTGTAGACGACGGTGGCCGTCGACGGGACGAAGTAGAGCGACAGGAACACCCCCGTCGCGATCAGCACCACGAAGGAATAGAGGGCGATCTCGCCGATCATGAAAGACCAGTGGTCGGGGAAGATCT
>PKWB01000170.1 GCA_003131685.1 Candidatus Dormiibacterota bacterium | reverse complement strand
CCACAAGCACGAACCTGGTCCCCCGATCGCGCTCAGTCCTTGCGGACGAGCGGACTGGAGGGAGGTCGGCTGTGTCAAGCATCAGGCGGACGCGCCGCAGACCGTCAAGCATCTCGTGGACCCGCGGTGTCAAGTATCTGCCGGACTTCTACACGAGGTGAGCGCGGTGAAACTGTAAGCGCTATGTATGCGCTGGGCTGCCACAATCTCTTACTATGAGTAGCGGCATCCAGCGTCAACCGTGGGGAATGATGCCTTTTGCAGGAAAAGTCATCATTCCTGGTTAGAGCACTACACCCTGTGGCGCGCAGGCGCCCAACACACCTCGCAACCTTCTCTACGCGAACTCACATTGCGCGTCCGTCGGGGAGACAGGACTCGAACCTGCGACCCCTGGTCCCCCAGACTAGTACTTATTTAGCTCTGACTACCTGAGTTCAGAAATAGTGGTTTTGTGGCGAATTGGTTGGAATGACGACTAGAGCAGGTGCGATGGAGTCTGTTGGAATTCCGTCAACACGCACCTGCGCGTACTGGACATTGCTTCCCTCCCCCATCGCTCTGGACTTCGGGGCCTCGATGCCGACGGGGCCGCTGGGTCGTGCGGAATCGCAATCCCTCAGATCCGTTGACCAAACAATGCACAGAATCGCCGGCCCCGACGCCATCGCCATCGCATGCGCGCTGGCTGGCTGCTCCCATGTGGGATAGGTCTCCGCTCCAGAGTATCGTTTCGAAACGAGCCGCCCTGCCCGCCAGGTCCACCGGTTACGCATCTGACGAAACGAAGATTACTTCGACATGGAGTCCACCGCCGGGGCGCGGACGTGCCGTGATTCTGGCGCCGTGGGCTTGGACGATTGCTTGGACGATCGCGAGGCCAAGCCCATGTCCGTCGGCGTGGCGGACGCGCTCCTTGCCGGTCTGTTGGAAAGACTGAAAGAGTCGCTCGACATCGGCGGGGGGGACTGGCGGGCCGGTGTTGGTCACCAAGATCGTCGCTCGCCCCGGAGCCGAGCTCGTCGACATTTCGACCCTTCCTCCGGTCGCGTTGTGCCGCAGCGCGTTGTCAACCAGGTTTGCCACCAGGCTCTCGACCAGCTTAGGGTCGCCCAGCGATCGGGCCGCGCTGAGGCTGGCCTCGATGCGGATCCCTCGGCGCTCCGCCTCGCGCCTGCGGCTGACGAGCATCGTTTCGGCGACCTCGCCGAGATCGAACGGCTCCCACCGCTCGACGCCCCGCTCGCTGATTGCGAGCGTGAGGAGCGCATCGATGAGCCGTTCCTGTTGCTCGCCGACTTGCAGCACCTCTTCGCACGCCGCCCGCAGGTCCTCCGTACTGGCGCGGGGGTCGGCGAGCGCCACCTGCAGCAGCGTCCGCTGGCCTGCGAGCGGGGTCCGCAGCTCGTGCGAGGCGTTCGCCACGAAGTGGCGCTGGGACTCGAAGGACGCTTCGAGTCGCCCGAAGAGCTCGTCGAGTGTGCTTCCGAGCTTGGTGAGTTCGTCGTTGGGGCCCTTGAGATCGAGTCGCCGGTGCAGGTTCGTGGCGGAGATCTCCTGGGCGGTGGTGGTGATGGCGCGCAATGGTCGGAGGAATCTGCCGGCGAGCCACCACGCGCCGACTAACGAGAGGACGGCGGCGACGAGCGCGATGGCGGCGGGCCCGAACTCGAACAGGTTGGTTGTTGCGGCCGGTTGAACGCCGGCGGCGGCGCTTGCGCCGGCCCGTTCTGCTGTACTGCGGTACAGGAGGTTGGTGGCGAAGAGTGCGGCGGCCAACACGCCGAGGAAAAGTCCCGAGTACAGCAAGGTGAGCTGCACCCGCAAGATGGGCCGCCCCGGGTGGAATACAGACATGACCTTCTGACGCAGGCCCATCACAGCTCTTCGATCCGGTAGCCGCCCTCGCGAACGGTATGGATGAGGGGCGGGTCACCGAGCTTGGCTCGTAGCCTGCGGATGGTCGTTTTGACCGCGGTGGTGAAGGGATCGGTCGCTTCGTCCCAGACCCGTTCGAGGAGTTCCTCGCTGGAGACCACCCGGTCGCCCGCAGCGAGGAGGCATTCGAGGACGGAGAATTCCTTCGGGCTGAGCTCCAGGCGGCGCCCGGCACGAATCGCGACCCGGCGGCTGCGATCGAGTGTGAGCTCACCTGCTTGGAGTGCCGGTGGCGTCGCGGGCGTGGAGCGACGCCCGAGGGCGCGGACGCGCGCCACGAGCTCCGAGAAGTCGAACGGCTTCGGGAGGTAGTCGTCGGCGCCCAACCCGAGGCCGTCGACCCGATCTTTGACGGTGCTGGCGGCGGTGAGCATGAGCACTCGGCTCTGCGAGCGCTCAGCCACGATCCTTCGGCACACCTCGTCACCATGGGTTCCGGGCAGATCCCGATCCAACACCACGACGTCGTAGCGAGTGGCAGCGAGGTGACCGAGCGCGTCGTCGCCGTCGAGGACGACGTCGACGGCCATGCCCTCGCGGCGAAGGCCGGTCCCGATCGAGCGGGCAAGGACCTCGAAGTCCTCAACGACGAGCACCCTCACGACCTTTCTCCAGTCCGCTTCCAATGGATGGTGGTTACATCCGGCTGGGGTATGGGGTGGGATGACATCGGTTCAACGATGACAGGGGACAGGTGTCAACACCGTGTCAGCGGCTGACACCAGGCTGACACCCGGCATGTCCTACAACCACCTTCGAACGCCATCGCGACGAAGAAGGACGGAATTTTCACGTGAGCGACGCGACCATCGAAGTCACCAGCCTGTACAAGCGGTTCGGTTCGACCGTCGCCCTCGACGGCATGACCTTCACGGTCATGCCCGGCAGGGTGACCGGCTTCGTCGGCCCGAACGGGGCAGGGAAGTCCACCACCATCCGGGTGATCCTGGGCCTCGACGCCCCCGACGAGGGCCGGGCCCTGGTATCCGGACTGTCCTACCAGCACCTACGCCACCCGCTCCGCCACGTCGGAGCGCTCATCGACGCCGCCGCCCTCCAACCCAGCCGCTCCGCCCGGAACCACCTGCTGTGGATGGCCCACTCCCAGGACCTCACCGCCAGCCGGGTCGACGCCGTGATCGAGTTGGTCGGTCTCGGCTCGGCGGCGCGTCGCAAGGCGGGCGGCTTCTCGCTGGGGATGCGCCAGCGCCTCGGCATCGCCGTGGCAATGCTTGGCGACCCCCAGGTGCTGATCATGGACGAGCCGTTCAACGGCATGGATCCGGAGGGAATCATCTGGATGCGCCGGTTCCTCCGATCGCTCGCCGGTGAGGGACGGGCCATCCTGGTCTCGAGTCACCTGATGGGTGAGCTGCAAGACGCTGCCGATCACGTCGTGGTGGTCGGTCGGGGCAGAGTTCTCGCCGACGCCAGCGTCGAGGAGTTGGTCTCGCGCGCGTCGGGCGACCAGGTTCTGCTTCGCACGCCGGCGCCGGCCGACGCGGCCATGGCGCTGCAACGCGCTGGCACAGCCGGGACGATCATCGACGGCAACACCCTGAGCGTGTCCGGGCTCGCAGCGCAGCGCGTGGTGGAAATTCTCGGCGAGGCGCGCGTGCCCTTCTCCGAGGTGACCGCCCAGCGGGCGACCCTCGAGGATGTTTACCTTCAGCTCACCCTCGGCGAGGCGGAGTTCCAGGCTGGCGCGGGTCGGGAGGCGCGGGGATGACCACCACGAGCGCACCGCCGCGCCCGACCGGCAAGCCCGAGCGCCCAGGCTTCAAGGCTGTAGTGCGAGCGGAGTGGACCAAATTCCGCACCGTCCGAGGCTGGGTCGTCGGGCTTCTCGTCGCCACCGTCCTGTGTGCGATGTTCACCTTCCTCGTCGCTAACGGCAGCCACGAAGGTGGCTGCACCGGCCCGCCGCCGCCCGGTTCTGGCCCGAACTCTCCAGGGTCCAATTGCTATACCGGCCACCCCTTCGTCCCCACCGGCCCAGATGGCGAAGCGGTTGCCGACAGCTACTACTTCCTCAACCAGGCGGTCACCGGCAACGCCACCATCACCGCCCAGATCAGCTCACTCACCGGCGTGATCTCGACAACGCCGGCCAATGTCGCCTCCTCGCAGACGAGCACCCGCCCCGGACTGGCTGCCTGGGCCAAGGCCGGGATCCTGCTCACCCCGAGCACGAACCAAGGATCGGCCTACGCCGCGGTGACCGCAACCGGCAGCCAAGGCGTTCGCTGGCAATACGACTACACCCACGATAGTCCCGGCCTGCCCGGCTCGATGACCGACACCTCCCCGCGCTGGCTGCGACTGACTCGCAACGGCGACGCGCTCACCGGCTACGACTCCACCAACGGCACCATCTGGACTCAAATCGGCACCACCAGCCTGGCAGGACTTCCCGCCACCGTGACCGTCGGGCTATTCGTCACCTCGCCGGTGTCATTCCAAGACTCCAACAGCGGATCCCCCACCCTCGCCACCGCCACGTTCGACCACGTCAGCATCGAGAGCCACGGCGGCGCGGGCGCCTCGGACGCCTGGCGCGGCCAGAGCATCGGGAACGGCTCGGCGAGCTTCTATCCGACCCTCGGCTCCGGCAGTTACCACCGCTCCGGTAACGCGTACGTCGTCAGCGGCTCCGGCGACATCGCCCCCGGCGTCGGCGAAGGGCTCCTCGGCGCCGACACCGCCGCCAGCATTCTTCCCCTCGGGCTCATCGTCGGGCTGATCGTGATGATCGTGCTCGCGACCATGTTCATCACCACCGAGTACCGCCGCGGCCTCATCCGCATCACCTTCACCGCCACCCCCAACCGGGGCCGGGTCCTCGCAGCCAAGGCCGTCGTCATCGGGGCCATTGCCTTCGTGACCGGAGCCGTCGCCGCAGCAGCCGCCGTGCCACTCGGCGAACACATCCTCACCGCGAACGGCAACTATGTCTTCCCGGCCGGCACCCTCACCGAACTGCGCGTCATTGTTGGCAGCGGAGCCGTGGTCGCCCTCACCGCCGTGGCGGTCATGGCTCTCGGCACCATCCTGCGCAACAGCGCCGGCGCCGTCACCGCAGGCATCGTCGTGTTCGCCCTGCCCTACGTCATCGGCTCATTCCTCTCCGGCAGCGCCGTGGAATGGCTTTACCGCCTCACCCCGGCCGCCGGTTTCTCCGTCCTCCAAACCCTCCCCCACAGCCACGCAGGTGAGCTACCCGTACACCTTCGCGAACGGGTACTACCCGCTCGCCCCGTGGGCCGGCCTTGCCGTCCTCGGTGCCTACGCCGCGCTCGCCCTGGGCGTGGCCGGCATCTTGTTGCGCCGCAGGGACGCATGATCGAGGCGCTGCACGCCGAATGGACCAAGCTGCGCACCCTGGCTGGCACAGGCTGGCTGCTCATCGGAACCGTCGCCCTGACGGTCGCGGTGAGCGCCGCGGTCGCCGCCACCATCCACGTCACCGCCGACGGCGGTCAGGACCCCACCAAGCTCAGCCTCGCCGGCATCGACCTCGGACAGGCGGTTGTTGTCGTCTTCGCGGTCATCACCATCT
The DNA here is from genome assembly GCA_003131685.1 of Candidatus Dormiibacterota bacterium. Classification (GTDB taxonomy): domain Bacteria; phylum Chloroflexota; class Dormibacteria; order Aeolococcales; family Aeolococcaceae; genus Palsa-851. The sequence continues at coordinate 30,692 of PKWB01000170.1, read as the reverse complement.
CTGACGAGTACGGCAGCGGCATGATTCGCGTCACCTTATCGGCGGTGCCGCGCCGCCTCATCCTGCTCGTCGCCAAGGCCGCGAACGTGGCGGGCCTAGTGCTCCTCGCCGGGCTCTTCGGCGTGGCCGGCTGCCTCGCGATCGGGCGCCTCATGCTCCCATCGGGCGGCCTCAACCCGGCCCACGGATACGCGCTCGTGTCGATCGGCGACGGTTCGACACTGCGCGCTGCTGTCGGCAGCGTGATCTACCTCGTCCTCATCGCCCTGCTCAGCCTCGGCGTAGCTACCGTCATCCGCGACACCGCGGTTTCGATCGGAGCGGTACTGGGCCTGCTCTTCATCCCGCCCATTCTTGCCCAGGCAGTCAGCGACCCGTTGCGACAACACCTCCTGCAACTCGCCCCCATGCCCGCCGGTCTAGCCAGCCAAGCCACCACCAACCTCGGCTCCCTGCCCATCGCCCCGTGGGCAGGACTCGGCGTCCTCGCTGCATGGGCGATCGCGTCGCTCCTCATCGGCGGGCTGCTACTACGGCGGCGCGACGCATGAGCGCCACGGTGAGGTCCTCGCACCTGACTCGGAGCGCGGGCATCCGAAAGTCGAGTGCATCCGTACGCGCCGACCACATGTGCAGCGTGCCGTCGCAGGCTCCGCTACCAAGTCCTCGACGAGGCCCGCGACTCGGTGTCCCACAGAGCGTTGACCGTTAGGCTCCGCCGAGCCGAACGCGATGGCCTCGTCGTGCGTCACTTCGACATCGGGGCGTGTCGAGATCTCCACCCTTAACAAGCCCACTGGACTCCGCCGATCCCTTGGCGAGCCAACCGGCTCTTCCAGGTGGTAATTCGCCGCTACCAGCGCGGGTCCATCGCGCTCACCTCCAACTGGAGCCTCGGTGACTGGAAGCGCCGTCGACGGCTCATCCCCTTCGTCCTCATCGCGGGATATGTCGCGGGGTGGGCAGCCAGTCCACTGCTGGGTAGCCGCACACCATCGGATCTTGATCTCTTCTTCTGGCCCTCAGCTGAACTCGCGGCCCACGGCCATCCGTTGCTCGTGTACTCGGCACCGGGCATCGATGACAATGGTCCTCTCGGCCTTGTTCCCCTGGTCCCAATCGTGCTCATCGCTAATGCCCTGGGCCTGGCGAACAATCTTCAAGTCCGTGCAGGAATGGCATGCGTCGTGGTTGCCGTCTTCGCGCTGCTGCTCGGCACGGAGGCGCTGCGGCTGCTCGACGGAGCACGCGGCGCCACCAGGTGGCGCCTCGCCACGATGTGCGTTTTTCTTTTCGCGCCGGCTCTCGTGATCAGTGGGTTCGATTACGGGCATCTTGAGCAGCCGATCGAGTTGTGGCTCGTGCTGCTTGCTCTCAGATACACCGCCATGGAGCGCTCTGTCGTTGCCGGACTCGCGCTGGGCTTGGCAGTGCTCACCCGGACAACGGCCGTGCTCTACATCCTTCCATTCATATTGCTACCAATGGCGACACGGCGTTGGAAGCCTGCCGCATCCCTGCTGGCAGTTACAGGGGCCGTCGTGATCGGTGGCGTAGTCCCCTTCTTGGTCGCGGACCGCACGAACGTCGTGCACTCTCTGTTGACATATCGTCCCGATCTGCCGATAGGGGGCGGCTCGCTGTGGGTCGCCATCCGCGGGACCGCTACCGCCGGACTCGTGCAGCACGGCGATGTCTACCTCATTGTGGCCGTAGTGGCAGGACTGATCGCAGTGACGATCCGATTCCGGCCTACGATGGCGATGACCACGGCTGGCGTATGCGGCCTGTTGAGCGTCGCCGCCGCGTGTTTTCCTATGCTGGCCAAAGCCGTCTATCCGTACTACCTGCTGGAGCCCTATGTCTTTGCGGCGCTCTGGTGGCTGGCACGGCCGGGTAGCGCTCTGAACTGGCGGATTGCCGCCCCGCTCTTGGTGACCGCCGGCGCATCCCTCGCGGAGTTGGGAAGGCCGCTGCCCATGTCCAGCTTCGGGGTGTTCGAGGGAGTCGTTTCTTCCGTCATCGTCGCGACAGCCATCGTATTGGTCATGGTTGACCTCTGGTTCGGTTCTGCGTAGCGCCGGTGTGCCTCGGCTCGCCCAAGCAGCGACGAGAACGTCGACGCCGACAAAATCGAGGCTGGAGGGAGGCCGGCTGTGTGAAGCATCAGGCGGACGCGCCGTACACCGTCAAGCATCTCTTGGACCTGCGGTGTCAAGTATCTGCCGGACTTCTACAAGCGCTGGCGACGGTTAAAACTGTAAGCGCTATGTATGCGCTTGACTGCCACAATCTCTTCTTTTGAGCAGCGGGATGCGGCCCCATCTGTGGGGATTGATGCCTTTTGCAGGAAAAGCCATTATTCCTGGTGAGAGCACTACACCCCGTTAGCCGACAGGCGCCCAGCGCACCGCGCACGAGGCCACCACGGGCGCATGGGTGACCATTGCCGCTCGATTTATTCGACTCGACCCTCCCCGGCGCCTGGAGCGGAAGACGGGCTCGAACCCGCAACTTCAACCCTTGGGAAGGTGACGGTCCGTTTTTGTATTCAGTCGCGCCCCGAAAACCTCTCAGGATGTCTATCCACCCCCATCTTCGACCGCGACCACATGGCCTTCGCCAGTTACCGTCGGCCAATCAATTGGAGTAGACGGTGGCCACCTGAACTTCGATGCTCGGCTCCTGCAAACCTACGGTCCGCCGTGCTCCACTCACCGCTCACCTCTAGCGCCGCGTCAAGTAGCTCTCCGAGGTTGTAAGCACTCCACCGTTCGTGTCCGCCAAACCGGGGCAGGCCCAGAGGTTGCTGCTATGAGGCTGAACCGTCGGCCCCGCGTGACGCCGCAACAGTGATCGAGCTAATCGAGAAAGTCGGCCAGTCTCTCGATGTGAGAAGTGTGGCGGAGCTTGCGTAAAGCCCGAGTCTCAATTTGGCGAATGCGTTCGCGAGTGACCCCGTACCGCTTGCCGACCTCCTCTAAGGTCATCTCGCGGGCGTCGACGAGCCCGAAGCGAAGCTGCAGGACCCGCCGCTCACGCGGGGTCAACAAGTCGAGGGCGTTCTTGACCTCGGAGCGCAGCAGGGTCAGTGACGCTGCCTCCGCCGGCGCAATCGCTTGTTTGTCCTCAACGAGGTCGCCCAGTTCCGCATCGTCCCCCTCCCCAATCGGGCTATTCAGCGAAAGCGGCTCCCTGGAGATCCTTACCACCTCGCGCACCCTCGTGGCCGTGACCCCCATCTCCTCCGCTATCTCCTCGTCGTTGGGTTCCCGACCGAGCTCCTGCAACAGAAGTCGCGATATTCGAACGCGCGCATTGATCACCTCTACCATCGGCACAGGGATACGGACCGTGCGGGATTGGTCGGCCAGCGCCCGTATCACCGCCTGGCGGATCCACCAGATCGCGTAGGTCGAGAACTTGTAGCCTCTTCGGTAATCGAACCTCATAACCGCGCGCATCAAGCCGGTGTTGCCCTCCTGGATGAGGTCGAGGAAGGGCATCCCGCGGCCGATGTACTTCTTGGCTATGGACACAACTAAGCGGAGGTTGGCCTCAGTCAGCTTGTCACGCGCCTCGTTGTCACCCAGCTCGATCAACTGCGCGTATTCGATCTCCTGTTCCTTGCGTAGGAGGGCCGTTCGCCCTATCTCCTTGAGGTACATCCGGGTTGAGTCATCGAGCGAGATGGCGTCGACCGCCTCAGCGTTCGCCTGGTCGCCCGGCTCGTCATCTCCGGCGTCATCCTCGCTGTCGCTGACCGCGATGCCCATGTCCCGGAACACCTGAAAAAGGCGCTCCAGCTGGTCGGATTGCGTCTCGTTCACGCCCAGACCGTGCACGACCTCGTCCGGGGTCAGATGCCCTTGCTCCTTGCCCCGGATGATGAGCCACTCGGCGGCGGCGACGCGCTGGTCATCGACCGTCGTCGCGCCCGTCATTTTGGCCTCTCCATGACGGCCCTGCCTTGCGCTCCGAGACGACGCGGCTTCGCTGGCCGAGCATTCGGCCGCCTCACATAACACCCACAGTGACGGCGAACGTGGCTACCGAGCGGGCCCCGGGGACGGTCGAGCAACATCCGCCTCAGTTGGCGGGATGCGCAAGCCGACGACCGCTTCTTCGACACCATAATCGAGCGACACAGCTGCCTTCTGAGACCCAAGCGACTCGTGTCGGGCACACATGAAGCGGGCTTCGATCGTCATCGATCGAAGACCTCTGGTTCCACCTTCCAGACCGCTCCAAGCTGTCCCCACAACGTGCAATTGCGCCCGGCGGTCCGATCCTCGCGAGGCGCGCTTTCCCTCGGTGGTGCGGTTGCCCGAAGTGGGATCGAATCATCACTCCGTGCCGGTGTGGTTGCGCAGCCATCGCTACGGCCGCGGCAACGCTCAACCTCACGGTGATTCACTCGCGTGATGTTTCGAAGAGCACTCTTCATGACCTCGTAATGGCGTTCGCTGTCATTGACGACCGAAGAGTCGCTGGAGACCAATACGCTCCGCCAGACAGCAATCGCCTCGGCCTCACGTGTTCGCTGATGTACCGGAGAAGAGGGCATGCATGTCCTCCAGCATCCTGTCCGCGAGCCGCAGGAAGCGCCGAGCGCGCCAAGCCTCCAACGACGGATCACTACCGGTGAGCACCGGCACCGCGGCTTCCTTGATCGTAAGCAGCAACGCCTCGAGGTCGCCCATCAGCGAGATGACGCGCGGTAACGTCTCTTCCGTCTCGATCTGCCACTCGTCCCCTGCAATTGCAGGGATGTTGACCCCCGCAATGTCCGCAAGTTGGGTGGTCCTATTGCCCGTCGCGCCGGTGCGGTCCTCGGTCGTGACGAACGCTTCTCTGTGAAGCTGCGCGGTCACCCCACACACAACTCTGCGTTCTCCGCGCCAAGACCAACGGCGCAACGGCCGAAGATCCGCACGTTGGCAGCACCGCACAGCCCGCTGGACGAGCGCCCAGCAAATCGCATGCGCATGCCCTGAACCGTCTCTCCGGTTGACTCCGTCATGGCGATTCCTCTTGTACGCAGACAACCTTTCTGAACGGTGAAGGCCGTACCTTGGAGCCTCCACTCCTGCCTTTGTTATGGGCGAAAGCGGGGCGAGGTGGGTGGCTGGCATCGATCACTACGACGCGCTGGCGATCACCGACCAGCGCCGGATCGTGTGGACTGCCGGCGTCGACCACTTGCTCATCCGTTACAACACCCACGGGGCCAGTGGACAGGACCACGCGGTAGCCATGGTTGATGACGTCTCGGCCACTCTCGTTAAGGAACCACCCTCCTGACATGACTCCGTGCCAGGTGAGTTCCGGCACGTACCCGCCGGCGCTAACCGAGTCGAGCGTGCGGGATAACAGCCTTAAGATGTCTATCCATCCCCATTTTCGAGCGCTGCCAAGTACCCATCGGCGGTCACCATCCGCCGATCAGGTTGCGTGGACGTAAGTCATCCGAAGTCGACGGCGGCGTAATCCAGGGTCAAGTCCCCGGTAGTGAGTGAAATCGGTGGAGTTATCACAGCGTTCTTGTCGATCAAACCGCGGCACGCCCCAGAACGTCAGAAAACCGACAGGAACGATTCATACCGTGGGCGTATGTCTGAGCAGACCTCGCGCATTGCACAGCGCGACCGCGGCCTGGCCCGAGCCTCGGAACTGCGCATGACATGTGTGGTTGGCGCTGCCGTCGCCACAGCGGTTCTCGCCGTCTTCGCCGCCAGCAACATCCCTGGGCGAGCGAGCGGATCGAGTGCTGCCAGTAGTGCGTCTGGCGTCGGCGTTTCGTCGCAGTCGGGGCTGCAACCACTCCAGGCCCCCGCTCCAGGCGGCTTCGGCGGCGGCCAGGGCGCCTCGGCGCCGATCGTCGTTTCCGGCAGCTCGTAATGCCACTCGTCTGATGGCGTCGAATCCGAGTGTGCTCTGGTACGTGACCCGAGCCTCCGGCCTGGTGTCACTGCTGCTCCTGACCGCGGTCGTGGTCCTTGGCATTCTTCTCGGCGCGCGCTGGGCATCGCCGGATTGGCCGGTATTTCTCTCCCAGGCCATGCACAGGTTTCTGTCGCTGACCGCGGTTGTGTTCATCGTCCTCCACGTGACCACCGCCGTTCTGGATCCCTTTGCTCATCTCGGCCTCAGCGATGCCTTCATCCCGTTCACCTCTGCGTACCGAACGTTGTGGCTTGGATTGGGGGTCGTGGCATCAGAGTTGATCGCGGCCCTGGTGATCACCAGCCTGCTCCGCGCGAAGCTCGGCTTCCGTACCTGGCGGGCCATCCACTGGCTCGCCTACGCGAGTTGGCCGATCGCCATGGTGCACGGGCTCGGAACGGGAACCGACGCGCGCGTCTGGTGGGCACTGCTCCTCGACGCGGGCTGCCTTGGTGCCGTTGTCATCGCCATAGCGATGCGTCTGGCCAGTGGTCCGCTGCGGTGGGTCGCCGTCAGAGCGCTGGCGGGGATCCTGACTGCCGCGGGCTCAATCGCGCTGGGAATCTGGACCGTCACGGGTCCGATGCAGTCGGGCTGGGCGCGCGCAGCGGGAACCCCGACGGGTCTTCTGGCGGGACACGGCGCGTTGTCCTCTCCGCCTACATCATCGGGCTCGAGATCGAGCCAGGCCTCGTTGCCGGTCGGATTGGCGGTCCGCCTCCGGGGGACGGGGGTCCAGAACAGCGACGGGTCGGGCACGATCACGTTGGTCGAAGAGGGCACCCAGAACCTGCAGATCACCCTCAACGTCCCCGCCGACGTGGGCGGCCCGATCCAACTCAGGGTTACACAGGGCACCTCCATCGTCTGTTCAACAACCGCAACGTTCAATGGTCAGGTGGTGGCCGCCGTCTGTGGGGCGACCCAGGTAAATCTTGAGTTGGGTTCTTCTGACGATGGCGGCATTCGGGGCACGCTGACCACGGCGGCAGTAACCCCATGACCACCGTTGCGACACCGATCGGTGCGCTGCTCACCGGGGCAGTGAGTGACGCCACCGAGACCTTGCAAAGCCACCTCCGCCGATTTGGCCGCCCACCTGCTGATCCGTGGCGGACGATTGCTTCACTCGAACGAGCCGACTTGCGAGGGCGTGGCGGCGCTGGATTCCCCGCAGCGCGCAAGTGGAGGGCCGTGGCCGATCACGCCGCGAAGGGCCTGCCTGCGGTGGTGATCGCCAACGGTTCAGAGGGCGAACCCTGCTCAAGCAAGGACCGCCTGCTGCTCCGGATCAGACCACATCTCGTACTTGATGGGCTGCGACTCGCTGCCGAGGCGGTGGGCGCGACGGACACGTTCGTCTATGTTTCGCATGGCGACCGCGACACCCTTCGCGTGCTCAGAGATGCGATCAACGAGCGGGTCCAGCACCTGGAGGGCGAACGGAGACCGACGTTGGTGGCGGCGCCCCCGCGGTACGTCGGCGGTCAGGAGACGGCCGTGATCGCGCGCCTCGAAGGCAAGCTTGCCCGTCCGACCTATACGCCGCCGTTCCCATTCACCCAGGGCGCATGGGGCAGGCCGACCCTCGTCCACAACGTCGAAACGCTGGCCCGGATTGGGCTGATCGCGCGTGATCTGGACAGCGCCAGCCTTGCCCTGGTGACTGTCAGCGGGGCCGTTGTCGTGGGCGGCGTCACCGAAGTCGTCGTCGGTACTCCGTTGGGTGCTGTCGTCCAAGCAGCAGATGGGGTCATTGGTACGCCACTTGCCGTCCTGGCCGGGGGCTATTTCGGACGCTGGCTTCGAGCTGAGACATGCTGGAACTTGGGTTTCGGCACGGACGTACCCTTGGGAGCCGGTGTCCTTGCCGTGGTCGACAGCGAGCACTGCCCGATTGCCGAGACCGCCCGCATCGTTACGTATCTGGCTGGTGAGAGCGCAAAACAATGTGGCCCCTGCGTCAACGCGCTTCCGGCGATTGCCGACGCCCTCACCGCCCTGACATCGCGTCGCCGTGCGCTTCCTCGCGTTGAGCTGCTGCAGCGCCGCAGCCAGGAGCTCGTGGGCCGTGGCGCGTGCCGCCATCCCGACGGCGCCGCGCTGCTCGTCCAGAGCTTGCTCAGCGTCTTCGAACCTGAGGTCGGGCTGCACGTGCGCAACGGTCCATGCGGAGCGTGTGGCGCACCAGCACTCCTGCCCATCCCATCATCACGCGGAGGGTGGCGATGACCCGGTTGGCGATCAACCCCATCGCCTGTCGGGGCTTCGGCGTCTGCGCCGAACTCTTGCCGGAGGAGGTACGCCTTGACGAGTGGGGATATCCGATCATGGAACGCCGGCAGCTGGGCGTCGAACTCCTCGAACACGCTCGGCGTGCCGTTGCGGAGTGTCCAACCATGGCTTTGCGGCTCGTGGATGACACTGACGCGCGTTGAGTTGACGCGCCGCGCTTGCGCTCTGTTCAGCTCGTCGCGATGGGCAGGGTTTGTTTGGGGCTGCGGTCAGCGGTGAGCCGAGTCCGCGCGCGAGTACTGGCCGTGTCGGTCACGCTGGCGATGTTGCTCACAGCATGCTCGTCGGCGCCGCTACTCGTGCCGGTGGCTACCGCGCCGGCGGCGACGACTGCGCCAATTCCGGCTCCCCTCGTATGCCTGCTTCCGGGGCAGGGCGCGGCCTTGCCAGCGTTGCCCCCGGGCGTTCCCTTCACCGGCCACCTGCTCATCGCCGAGAGCAGCCGCAAGAGCCGGATCCTCGAGATCAACCCGAGCGGCACCGTCACCTGGACCCTGTCCACAGCCTCGCCGCCGCTGGCGCATCCACTCGGTGCGCCCGACGACGCCTTCTACACGACTGGATGCACGGCCATCGTCGCCAACTCCGAGTATGGCCAGGGTGCGCTGGCGGTGAATCGGCTCACAAGCGCCGTCCTGTGGCAGATCGGGAGCTACCTGCGTCGCGGTGATAACCTCACGCACTTCAACAATCCCGATGATGCGGTGCCCGCGGCCGATGGAACGGTGTGGATGGCCGACATCAATAACTGCCGCCTCCTCCATCTCAACGGGGCGACCGGTGCGCTGATCGGAATGCTCGGCGGACACGGCTGCTCGCATAATCCGCCGTGGCAGTTCTCGGAGCCCAATGGGGCGTTCCCCACGAGCAGTGGATCGTTGGTCGTCACCGAGATCAGCGGCAGCTGGGTCACGTGGCTCAACCCCAACGGCAGCGTGCGCTGGAGCCACCGTGTGCCGGCAGCGTATCCGTCAGATGCCCTGGCGTTGCCGGACGGTTCGGTGCTGCTCACCGACTACTCGTCGTTCGGCGCCGTCCTGCGGGTCGCCGCCGACGGCACGGTGGTCTGGCGCTACGCCCCGAGCGGGGCCGGGCAACTGAACCACCCCTCGATCGCTATCCCGCTGGCGAGCAACCGGATTGCGATCTGCGACGACTTCGGCAATCGCATCATCGTCGTCGACCCCACAACGTCGCGCGTGGTCTGGGAATGGAGCGGCAACGCCGCCTATCACCTCCTTCGTCCCGACGGCCTCGACTACCGACCATCGTGAACCAGACGCTTTGATGCGATGCGTCATCTATGGCCTACCGAATCTGGCGAGGGAACCCTGAACGTCGCGAGTGACATAGTCGAGTGCAGGCCATCGCACCTGAGGTTCGCGTGGGGGCCACAAGCATCGTCGTCAGGGTTCCTTAATGCGGGGGTCGTAGGGTCAGCGACGATGCCATGTCCCGCCGAGCGCCAGCGGTCTCGACCCTCTGGGCTCCAGTCATCACCGCCCGCCGCTCTGGCTCCTCTCCGGGCGCCATCCGCCTGCCCTAGCGTCGGACAGGTCCTTCTTCGACTCAGCATTTTGGTAGAGGCGGCGTTCGTCGACTCAAGACGGGAGAGGATCGCCGGGCTACCCGGCTCGACGGGAGCCAAACGTCCATGCGTGTACTGATCGCTGAGGACGATGCGCCGCTGCTGTCAGTGCTGACTCGAGGGCTCCGTCAAAACGGGTACGTCGTCGACACCGCTGCGCGGGGCGACGACGCACTGCATCTGCTCATGGTCAACGAATATGCGGCTGCCGTCCTCGATTGGCGCATGCCGGGCCTCAGTGGCATCGAGGTGATCGCAGCCATCCGTAAGCGGGGGCAGACGCTGCCCATTGTCCTGCTCACCGCTCATGACGCCCCTGCGGATCGCGTCCACGGCCTGGACGCCGGCGCCGACGATTATGTCGTCAAGCCATTCGACTTCGGCGAGCTCCTGGCCCGCCTGCGGGCGCTCCTTCGCCGTGGCACAGAGGGCGGTTCCGCTGTGCTGCGCTTGGGCAATCTGGCGCTTGATCCGGCGACGCGCGACGTGCGGATAGGGGATCGCGATTTGGGTCTCACGCCGCGGGAGTATGGGATTCTCGAACTGTTGCTGCGCAGAGTCGGCACGGTGGTCTCGCGGCAGGGAATCATTGACCATGTGTGGCCGGAAGGCGACCCAACCTGGAATGCGATTGACGTCCACGTCGCTCGCCTCCGCGCCAAGATGGCGGGGGGATCGACGGTGCACATCCTCGCGGTGCGCGGCGCCGGATATCGGCTCGTTGGGCCATGAGCGCGGCACCTCTACACAGTCGCGCCATCCGGACGGCTGCGATCGCCACATGTCTCGTCGCCGCCGTGCTGACCGCCGTCCTGACCGCGACAGATCTCCTCGTGGAGCACAACCTCATCGATGGTGTCGATCAGCGCCTCGAGGGACGCCTCGGCACCTTCGACGCCGTTCATCTCGTAGCCCCCACCCTTTCGACATCGCTCGACCACGACTTCGATGAGCCAATCCTGGCGTGGGTGATTCGGCCCAATGGCACGACGACCTCGACGGTCGGCACACCTGCTCTACCGACAAGTCTGCGCACCACAAGCGCGTTCACCGAGGCCAGTGTCAATGGCACGGACTTCCGGCTGGAAGGAATGACCGTTCCTGACGGTGAACGCGTGGTGGTAGCGGCCAGCCTGTCCGAGACGTCGCGAGCAATGGGTAACCTCGTGGTCTCAGAACTGATCATCGGGCCGCTCCTGCTCATCCTCGTTTTCCTTGGTGCCCTGCTGGTTGGTCGCCGCGTCGCCGGTCCCGTGGAGCGCATGCGACAGCGCCAACTGGCCTTCACCGCTGACGCCTCGCATGAATTGAGGACGCCGCTGAGCGTGATCCAAGCGGAGTCCAGCCTCGGTCTGTCAGGAGATGACCGCGATCTGCGCGCCGCCCTCGGTCGTGTCGCCACCGAGGGCGTGCGGATGCGGAGCATCATCGAGGATCTGCTGTGGCTGGCGCGCTACGACGCGGAACCATTGCGTCCTGAGTCGGAAACGCTCGACCTGGCTACCCTGGCCGCCGTCGCTGCGGATCGTTTTACCGCAATTGCCCAGCAGCGAACCGTGCACATCGATGTGGACGTCCCGTCGGCGCCGGTGCTCATCTCGGCGCCACCTGAGTGGGTGCATCGACTGGCGGCCGTCCTCATCGACAATGCGTGCCGCCATGCTCGCGTCGGGGGGCGTGTGCAGGTGCAGGTGCGCCAGACCGACCGCCAGAGAGCGCGTCTCTCCGTGTCAAATGACGGCGAAGGGGTGCCTTCGGGTGAACTGACGACAATCTTTGCGCGCTTTCATCGCGCCACTTCCAAGGGTGAGGGAGCCGGGCTCGGTCTCGCCATCGCTGACTCGGTCGTCCGTGGCACCCACGGCGTCTGGCACGTTGAGAATCTTCCCGGCGGCGGCGCGCGGTTCGAGGTGGCGTGGGCACACGCTGCGAAGACACAGTAGGTCACCACGAAGTGGATTGGACATGTCATAGCCGGGCCGAGGCTCGGCAGCGAGCGGACTGCGACAGTCAGGTCAACACAGGACCCCGGCATCAGGGCTGTAGCGGCGCCGGCGAAGTGGCGATCCGCTTGTGCCGATAGTCATAACCTCAGAGACTCACGCTCCTCCAGCTGATCGCCTGGCTTCCACTTCGGGGACTGATCGACAGGCGGCTGACGACTCCAGCGTCTCTCATGCGCCACAGCGTCGGAGGAGTCGACGCCGGCGGCTCGCCGCCCGGATTATGCTCCTGGTGTTGATCGCTGGTGTGACGGCCTTCGACATCAACCTGGCCACCGGGCCGAGTGTCAACAATGCCCCCGCTGTCGTGGAGGTGATCGACCGCGCCCACGGATCGCAGCCCGAAATGATCGCCGCGACTGAGCGGATCGCAATCGCCATCGTGGCAGCCGAAGACGGCACCTTTTACTCCAATGACGGTGTCGACGTTCCTGATCTCTTTCGTGGTTTCTTGGGGTATCTCACGGGTACCGACGCCGGTGGCAGCACGATCGAAATTCAGCTCGCGCACATCTTGTATCCATCGCAGACAGACGGGTTGTGGGGCCGGCTACACCGCGTGTCACTCGCCTTGCAGTTCGACACCCATTACACGAAGGCGGCGATCCTGTCGATGTACCTCGCGGCCGCATACTTCGGCCACGGCTATTACGGGATTCGCGCCGCGAGCCTGGGTTACTTTGGTACTCCTCCCGGGCAGCTGAGCTGGGCTCAGGCGGCGCTGCTGGCCGGATTGGTGCAGGCGCCGAGCGCCCTTGATCCGTTTGGCCATCTCCCTGCTGCCATGCAGCGAATGGGCTACGTGTTGCAGCGTCTGGTGAGCGACGGTCGGCTCACGGCGGCGCAGGCGACTGCCATCGCGCGGTCTCCCCTGGCGCTCATCGTGCCGAGAGCGCCGAACGGCTCGTGAGCCGCGACCGATGATCTGCAACCAGCCACCCACAGGGCAGCGAGGTAGTGGCGCGGCCGTGCCATAGCGTTGCTCAGCAGGTGTGCGGGTGGTCAGCGTCCTGGCACGCGGCGATCATGAGGATCCTCCGTCGTCGCGGCGTACTCGTTTGATAGCACCGACGGTATCCTCGTCGTCCACCCCGGCAACTCGCCTGCTCGCACGCGCAACCAACTGCCCGCACGCCAGGTGGCCCGTCGGTTGCCCTTCACCATTTCGTAAGGGTGCCCAGGTACAAGTAGAACGGTCATGCCGGAGCCAATGCTCGACACCGATCTGCCCACGCCGTTACAGATCTGGTGGGAGACCGGGCGGCGCAACGGCGCTGCCGCGATGCGAGTCTTCGGAAACCGCGCACTGACGTCGTGGGCTGGGCTGCTGCTCCTACCGGGGTTGGCGGTGGTTGCCCTCAGCGGCCTCGTCTTCCGCAACTTCTGGCAGCTCCACTACATCGCCGGGCTTTCGCTCATACCCCTCCTGCTTGTGAAGCTTGGCTCCACAACCTACCGCGCCCTTTCTTACTACGCACGGCGTGCCGTCTATCGCGCAGCGGGTGCGCCGGAATGGATCGGGCGTCTCCTGGCTCCCGCCTTGATTGCGAGCACGATCGTCGCCATGGCCACTGGTATATGGATGTGGTCGCAGCACAGCGAGGCGCAACCGTGGGCGAAGCTTCACGTGCTTTCGGTGCTTGCCATGGGCGCCTGTGTTGGGCTCCACCTGCTGCTTCGCACGCCGGTCTCGCTGCAAGCAGTCGCCCGAGACGGAGTCGCAGCGTTGCGGCACAACGCGCCCCGCATCCGCATTGCCCTGGTGGGGATAGCACTCGCAATCGGGCTTATCGTCGGCCTCGCCGGCGGAGCGCGATCCCCTTTCCCGAGTCGCTCGACTCGCGCCGGGCCCGAGGGGTCGACTGCAGCCCATCCCGGCTCTGACCTTGCGTCTGACCCGCTCGATCCGACACCTCGCTCGCTTTCGTGGGCTGGCTCCGTGCGAAGGGAACGTGCCGCGTCCCGTTCGATGCCATCAGAGTCATGAAGCAGCCCGATCAGCCTGAGCCTTGGCCCGACGGTATCGATGTCGTGGTTCTCCCTTGGCCAAGCAGGTACTTCGAGGGGTGCTTCGCCCCGGGTGCTGCGGGTCTGATATCAGCGCTTGAGGAGTGGGGCATCCAGAAACGACCCGCACGCATCTCACTGTCGGCCGCATTCGCCCCGACAGCCGCGACATTGAATGGCTTTCGGGGTCCTAAAGAGGATCTCGACCCAGCGCTGCGACGCTGGATCAGTAGCCAGAGCATCTCGGCATGTCCGTAGCGCGGCCGCCTGATATGGAGCGTGTAGGACAACGTCCCGGGCCGGCCAAGGGCGACGCTCAGATCGGGCGATCGTCACTCCGCCGTCAGAATCGCCGCATACCATCCTTGCAATGGGACTAGGGCAGGGCCGTGGCGCCGGCAAACGGTCGCGATCTCGGCGCCGAGGCTCCTCCACCCGTGCGGCGCCTGGCTCGCGCGACGATATGACCGGTCAGCGCGGTGCACCAACCGAGCCGTCGACCGACCACAACATCCCAGCCGGTATGGCGGCAGCCGATGGTGCCGGCATGGTCGTGGCGATCCCTCCCATTCGTCTGGGAGGGCAAGCGACCGCCGCCGTCCGGCGCTCGCTCCGCGTTCCTCGTTCCTGGGGACTCCGGCCTACCGACGTCACGTTGATTGTGTTCGCCAACGCCGCGCTGATCGTCGCCATGTGGGTGCGTCACGGGCAGCTGCCCAACCTGGGCAACGCTGGCGCGGTGCTGTCTGCGGCCGGTCAACTCACCGCCCTGCTCGGCACATATTCGGCGATCGTCCAAGTGGTGCTGATGTCTCGGAGCCCCTGGCTGGACCAGCTCTTCGGCATCGACCGCATCGCCGGATGGCACCGCTGGCTGGGATTCGCCACCGTCTTCCTGATCTGTGGACACGTGCTCTTCACGACGGCCGGCTACGCCGTCAGCAATGGCCACTCCTTTGTTTCCGAGACGTGGACCTTCCTCACCACCTACCCCTACATGCTGATGGCCTATGTCGCCACCGCACTGTTCATCGTCATCGCGGTGGCCTCGGTCCGGGCAGCCCGGCGTCGACTCTCGTACGACAGCTGGCACTTCATCCATCTCTTCATCTACCTGGCGATTGCGCTCAGCTTTGGTCACCAGCTCGCCGTGGGCACCGACTTCGAGCGTGACCCCGCCGCGATCACGTACTGGGTGGCTCTGTACGTGGTCGCCGCACTGCTTGTCCTCACCTTCCGGGTGCTGATCCCCGTCCGCATGTCGGTGCGCCACCGGCTTCGGGTTCACGCCGTGGTTGAGGAAGCGCCAAGAGTCATCTCGATCTACATTACCGGCCGCGACCTCGCGGACCTCCCAATGCGGGCCGGTCAGTTCTTCAAGTTCCGCTTCCTGGCCCGGGGAATCTGGTGGCGGGTCCACCCGTTCTCGCTGTCCGCAGCACCGAATGGTGAGTACGTGCGCATCACTGTGAAGGAGCTTGGCGATTTCACCAAGGCGGTGCGCAGCCTGCGACCAGGCACGCCTGTGATTGTGGAGGGCCCGTACGGGATCTTCACCACGTTGCGTCGCCGGCGCCCGCGGGCGTTGCTCATCGCGGGAGGCATCGGCATCACCCCCCTCCGGGCTCTGCTCGAAGAAATGCCGCAACGCAAGAACGGCATCATCCTGCTCTACCGCGCACGGTCGTGGGATGACGTCGTTTTCAAGGCCGAGCTCGACGAGCTGGTCCGGGCGCGCGGCGGCGAGGTCCACTACATCATCGGCCGTCGGGGAACGGAGATTCATCTGTATCCGCTCGCGCCCAAATACCTGCGTACCGTGGCCCCCGACCTACGCGAACGAGACGTCTTCGTCTGCGGTCCCAAGGAGATGATCGAGGGTGTTGACGAGAGCTTGGCATCCCTTGGTGTGCCTGTCGAACAGATCCATCGCGAGCGGTTCGCATTTCTTTGACCTGAGGTTCCAACATGCCTATTCGCGCTGCCGTCACCATCGCCGCCACCGTGATCGGCCTCTTCCTGGTGGTGAGCTTCCGCACTCCACCGCCCAACAGCGGCTCTGGAGTGGCGCTGCTCCCTGCACGGTCGCAGCCCTCAGCATCGAGTACGCCGCCGGCCGTCACGCCGTCAGGGGCTCCGCCGTCTGGCGGCCGGACACCTGCAGCGACCGCAACACCCGGCGTGACAGGTCTGAAGAGCGGTTCCTTTACTGGCAAGGACTTCCCCAACTTTTACGGCGATGTCCAGGTGCAGGTCATCGTTGCTGGCGGCAAGATCACCGACGTCAAGGCGCTGCAGTACCCGACCGACCGACCGCAATCCGCGTACATCAGCTCCGTGGCGATCCCCTACCTCCACGACGAGGTGCTCAAGGCGCAGAGCGCTCAAATCGACATCATCAGCGGCGCCACGTTCACCAGCGACAGCTACGCGCAGTCCCTGCAGTCAGCGCTGGCCTTGGCCTGAGCTGCATGGTGACTTCCCTAGCATCTCCGCCGAAGACCGTACGCGCCGAGCCCGTCATGGGCACAGTGATCACAGTCGACGTGCGCGATGCCAACCTGCCCGAGTGGGCGATGGACGCGGTCTTCGCATGGTTCCATGAGGTCGACGCAGTCTTCAGCACCTTCCGCACCGACAGCGAAATCAGTCGTCTGTCGCGAGGTGAACGCCACGAGGATGAGTGCTCACCCGACGTGCGAGAGGTCCTCGCCCTCTGCGAGGAGGTCCGACTCTGCAGCAATGGCAGCTTCGACGTCAGACGGGGTGGCGCTATCGACCCCCTCGGACTGGTCAAGGGCTGGTCGGTGGAGCGGGCGGCGACCATCCTTGCAACGGCCGGGGCCCGCAACTTTTTCATCGACGCGGGTGGTGACGTTGTCGTGCGAGGGCGGCCGGAGTCAGGCCGAACGTGGCGTGTGGGGATACGACATCCCGAGCAGGCCGATCGCGTCGCCGCGGTGCTCGCCATCTGCGACGTCGCCGTCGCCACAAGCGGCACGTACGAGCGCGGCGAGCACATCGTGGACCCGAGTAGTGGCTCGCCCGCTTTCGGGCTCCTGAGCATGACGGTCGTGGGCCCTAGCCTCACCTTTGCCGATGCGTATTCCACCGCGGCATTCGCTATGGGGGAGCGCGGCGCTGCCTGGGTGGCTGGCATCGACGGGTACGACGCCCTGGCGATCACCACTCATCGTCGCACGGTATGGACGCCAGGTCTGGAAGAAATGATGGTCCGCGATCAGGCTTGGATTCCAGACGACGGTCGAACGCGATGACTGACCGGCCGAAGCCGCCGACAGTAGCTGAACGGTTGGCGTTCGATGCTGCAACTGGTGGGTCACCCAAGCGCTTCGTAGATATCTGTCGCATGGCCGGCCGAGAGCCGGAACAACTGCTCAACAGCTTCGACTGGGATCCGTGGCGTTGGTTGTTTAACTTCTCGCCATCGGACCTCGTGACGGACGCTATGCGACGCGAGTCATTCCCGCCGGAGCTGAGAGCGAGACTCGAAGCCACGCGAAGATACGTCGAGGCGCCAAGATGGCGGCGCATGTTCATCCGTCGGTAGACGTTCACGTTCAAGGGTGGTGACCATGCGAGCAACAAATAGTTGTTATTGGGTTGGGTGGTGGCGGCGCATCCGAAGGGACCGTCGCACCGGTTCCTGATTACGAAACGATGCCGCAGCCGCTCCTACGGCCAGCCGAGGACGTCCTCACGGGCCCAGACCGTGAGCACGGAGCCCGCCGCCCCGGTACTGGCCATAGCAGAGCGTTCNNAGCGTTACGCTCCCGCCGATGATGCCGCCCAATGCGGAATCCCGTCCAATTCCATGCGCGAACCCTAGCTGCCGCCGCCCGTTCTACCCCAACCGTGGCGATGCCACCTTTTGTTCGGCTCGGTGCCGAATGGCCGAAGTGACTGATCGCTCAGGTAACCCCCTTGGATGGATTGACGTGGAAGGCCAGATCGAGCCATTCCCGGGCGTGGCGCTGGTCGCCCGCATTCCTGATGAGAAGGGCGAGCTGCGCGACGCCATGAGACTCACCTACACGACCCTGGATGCCGGAGAGGTGGCCGAGACCATCATGAATACCGTCCGCGCCATGCAGGATGAGGGGCTCGACGCAGGATTCGGAGATCTCTCCGAAGTCTCAGAAAAGCCGCTTCCCTACCTCGAGGTGGAGGGCCGGAAGGGTCCCCCTCGCGTCGTATTGAGCTTCTGGCTCCTTGGCAAGGGCGGCGCGCGAAACGTCTTCCGCATGCCACACGCGACCAAGGACGCTACGGAGCTGGCCGAACTGATCTATGGCGTCGCCGATCGCGTGGCGCTCGGTGTCGCCGACGAGGGCGCGGGAGCCGCGACACTCCTCGAAAAGCAAGGCAGCTCGTCTGAGGATGACGCGGACAGCGGCTGATCGGGCAGCTGTGAGACAGTCGTGGCCTCCGTGAGGGACTCCACCCAACCCCGCGTTTTTGTATCGGGCGCTGTGGCCGGGAACGTGGCAGCATTTGCCCACGGCGTGCCAATACGCAACGAGACGTTTCGCGTATCTCAAGCCTCGCGTCGGCTGCCGTCGCTAACGTGACCCTCGGGCCGCCCGGTCNNGCGTTCGGGTGCTGCTCAAGCCATCCCCGGGCCGCCCGGTCGATCGCCAGCTCGAATCGCCGTGGTGCGGACGGCGTCACGACGAGTCAGACTATGGCAGGTAGCGCAGACCCTGTCGCGGTGAGCGCGGCGACGAGCAGCACCCGTTTGATCGTTGTTGCTTCACAGCGCTTAACGTCAGCGTTACGAAAGGATTGGAGCCCAGGCTAGAGATCCCATCTAGGAGAGTCGTCGCCAGTCGGTCCCCCCCTTGGAGGCGGCGACTCTCTATTCTCACACCGCGAAACTCGGGTTTGGACACGCCGGGCCAGACGCGCTAAAGATCCGTGCCAAAGGCTTGATGAGTTCGAACCCGATCCACGGCGGTAGACGTACCTTTTCTCGTCGTCGGACCTGATAACGGACGAGCTGCGACAGGATCGATTCCCGATGGCGGTGAGGGCGCGTGTCGACGCCGCACGGAAATACCTCGAGGCAACACGTTTGTGCGGCGACACATCGTCGGCATCTCATCCGCGGGCGGAGTGGTTGCACCATGCCGCAGTCGAGCAGGAAAGCGGCAGGCGAGTCACAGCCGTTGCCGGCTCTTGCGTCCGTCTTCGAGGGTCGCAGCCGTGCCGCCGAACCGGGTCGTTGTCCGGATGTCAGTCACCGCCCGGGCTCCTGCCTGATCAACCGTTCGTTCCTCGCGAGACCTGCTCATGCGCTCTCACTTCCCGACAGTTTCGCGCCGGCCGCTTCGCCATGGTCCGGTCGCCGGCCGCAGCAACCAAGGTCGAATCCCGGCGGTCAGAACTGGATGCTTACGCGGTGAACCAGCGTGCAAACCCCTCAATTGTGGTTCCGATGCCGATCCGGAGTCGCGGCAGCTGCCACAACCCGGAGGTCGTCTCCAACTCGCTGGCGACTCGAACGTCGAGAACCCCACCGACGTACCCATAGCTTGCGAGGGTGGCGAACATGGGCGCTTCCTGTGCTCCCCCCTCTGTGGCCAGCGGCCACGGCCAAATCCCCGTGTACGCCAGGAATTGCACAGGCGCGCCCGTCACCTCCTCGAGAGATGTCTTGGTCTGATTGGTCAACCTGTTCAGCGTGCTCGTACTCGCACCGAACAAGGCCTGGGCGTCATTGAAGGTATGGTCCTCGACCGAGAAGCCGGTGGTCGCAAGGTCCTGGATATCGGAGGCGGAAAGGTACGTCTGCGGGCCAACCTTCTTGCCAATCAGACCACTGCACGGAAAGAAGACGGCGGTAAATCCTTCTCGCCGCAGCACGGGCACCGCGTTATACCACGGGCTCAGGCGTCCGTCGTCAAACGTGATGATCACCGAGTTTGGTGGTAACGGCAGCCCGTAAAGCAGCCCGTCCGCCAGATGCTGCAGCGAGATCGAGGTTGCGTGAATGCTTGCCAGGTAGGTCATCTGCGCCGCGAACTCCACGGGCAAGGTGGTGAGGCCGATTTCCAGCTCCCATCCATAGGTCGACGGCTCAATCGAGCGCGGCGGCACCTGGTCCACCAGGTGGTACATGAGAATCGGCACGTCGACGTGCTCGTCCGGGACCGTTTGCGGAAGGATGATCGGAGCATCCATCGATGTTGGCCCCTCGCCGACAACCTCTGGTCCAGTGGGCCGGACGGCAATCTGCAACGCGGTCATCGAGAAGAG
Source organism: Candidatus Dormiibacterota bacterium (assembly GCA_003131685.1). Taxonomy (GTDB): domain Bacteria; phylum Chloroflexota; class Dormibacteria; order Aeolococcales; family Aeolococcaceae; genus Palsa-851. Next base: position 10,574 of record PKWB01000170.1, on the reverse strand, counting down.
ACGAGCCACGCCGTCTGGTCGAAGCCGTTGGGGGGAGGCAAAAGCCACCTGGACCGGCACGCTCCACACATTTGCGAACTGCACGGATGGGTGTTCTGGTTCGGTCCACAGCGATTCCGGTGACACCGAGCCAAGGCTCATTGCGGTTACCTGGCCGCTGAACTTGGCTCGGAGCATGTTCGTTCTCGCCGCCTCAGATGGCCACATAGCCTGCGTCTCTGGCGCGAGCTCAGCCCACTGCGCTGCGTACTGGCCGGCGACAAACTGGGCGGCGAACGTCCGTGCAATCGCAAGTGCTGACGGCGGAGCGGTCACGGGTCCGACGGTACCAACTGCCGGGTGCGGGGTCGGTGTGGGGGTCGGTCGTGCGGGAGTGGCGCAAGCGCAAACCAGCAGGGTGCTCGCCAGCGCGACGAACGTGATAGCCGGACACCGCCACCGCATACTCCTATTGAAGCGAACTGGCAGGTCCAGTGGGACCGCTAGCGCACCACGGTCACGAAGGTGGGTGCCCGCTGTCGTGAAGCGCATCGGGCCGTGACGACGGAAAACATCCGAAACACCTAACGACCGTCAAGGCTCGTGCCCCAGGAGTCCGGCGCGCTGCGTGACCTGGAGCGTCCGCACTCTGTGACGGCGCACCTGCCAGGCAGCATTGCGTGTAGCTTCATGTCGCCTTCTACCGTTGCATCGGGTGCCGAATAGGGATCTGGACGCAACCGGAGACGAGCATGTTCATGAGCCGCGGGAGACTGAGGATCGTTGCGACGCTCACAGTCGTCCTCGTCACGGCGTGCGCGGCTGCGGCGCCGCGTCCAAGCCCGACTTTGGCTACGCCGTCAGGCACGCCCACCCTCCCTCCTTTCCCAACGCTCGTACCAGTCGCTGCCAAATCCTTGACCAAAACGATCTATCTCACCTTTGACGACGGGCCAAATCCCACGTGGACGTCGGCCATCCTCTCGCTCCTGGAAGAAGCTGGGGCGCACGCGAGTTTCTTTGTCATCGGTCAGAACGCCGAACGCTGGCCGTGGTTGGTGGAGCGTGAGGCGCAAGACGGCGATACGGTTGGCGACCACACCTGGACGCACCCGAACCTCACGGACCTCTCGGCGACTGCCGTCTCCGCAGAGCTCGCTCGGGACAAGAACTTGATCGCCATGCTGACCGGCGCGGCGCCGACGTTGTGGCGGCCTCCGTATGAGGCGTTCAACCCGTCCGTCGTGGCGATCGCATCACGACTGGGCATGAAGATGCAGTTGTGGAGCGACACGACGGGGGATTGGCAGCTCCCGGGCACCGAGGTCATCGTTTTGCGTGTCATGGCCGCCCTCCACAACGGGATGGTGGTGCTCTTGCACGATGGAGGCGGCTATACACGGAGCGAAACGGTGGCTGCGGTCGCCATTTTGATCCCTGAGTTGGAGGCGGCCGGGTACCGGCTCGCCGCNNCGCGCTGCCTCCTCAGGGGATCGGCTGGTAGGACCGCCCGGGGCCCTGGGATGCAATGCCCCGTGCCGCACAGCGACGAGCCCTCCGCTCGGCGGCGTGCGCGGGAGTCGGAAACACGACGATAGCCAGTTCTGTGCCCGCCTGGCCTCCCGTACTGCCAGGGATCCTCAAGTATCCAGATCCCCGAGCACCCTCAACTTCGCCTTGGCGGTTCTTGACGGCCATCGAGCCTCCCGGCAACTGCTAGGGGGCTCGATCCTGCCGGCTGTCGCGGCCCCACGGCGACTGACGTCTCTCAGCGGATTCCGAGAGAATTCTTGAAGGTGGTCGCCAGCCGGCAATGCGACCGTCATGTCATGCAATGCAACAAGTGCAGAGCCAATATGCCACCCGTGCCGCCACCCGATGATCGTGTCGAACGGCGAGACCGTGCCATGGCGCTTCGCCGCAAGATCATGGCAGTGGCCGGCGCCGTGGGGGGTCGAGCGTGTCGGTCTGGTCGGCTACCTCGTCGCAATAGGCACGCCACCAAAGACTGCGATCCCGGCAGCCTCGGCCGTGCGCACCGTTACCACCGTCATCATGGTCGGTGACGACGGCGCAACCTCAAAGACCACGACCACCAAGTTGGCGCCGGGAACCGCCATCGCAGGCACCGCGGCCAGCGCTGTCACCGCTACGGGCGGATCGACAGTCGTCAAGCAGCCCTAATGAGCGCGTTGATCGTGCCGAGACGATTCCCTCTCAAGTGCTGCTCACGTGCTTCGGGTGCCACCCGCGCCGCATTGCATAGCAGCCAACATCCGGCTACATACTGACCGGAACTTCCCTAACCCGAAACCCCCTCCCTCCTGAGGAGACCCCCGGCACCGGTGCTGGGGGTCTCTTTTCTCGCTCGGCAAGGTGGGCGCATGCGCCAGTACTGGAACAGTCCCCACGCCAATCCCTTGCGCCATGCGAGACGATCCTCGATCACCGTGAGTTTTCCTGGATCTTAGAGAGGTCCTTGGTGGCATGGGGCCTCTTTCTCCTGTGGCCATCGCGACGAGCGGAGAAGGCGATGTGAGTACAGCGTCGCGGGTACGGGAGGATGCAGTCCAAACCGCGTATGCTCCGCGCGTGATTCCGCAACGGCAGACAAGGGTTGCCGCATCAGGCGGTGTCCTTCTGGCGCTCGTCGGCCTATTCATCGGCCACACACTCGAGTACCTCCGGGTCTGGGGGACCGCCGGCGTCGTCGCGTCGATGACCAATCCGGTGCACGCTTATATGCTCCCGGTGGCCGGCGCGCTGGTGGTCCTCAGCGCCGTCTTCGCGGTCCGCCTCGCGCGAGCGTGGCAAGCGCTGAACGAGCGCCTCGATCGCGCTGCCGCAGGCGTGCGCCGGATCTGGCGCGGACGCGCCGCCGACATGCCTGTCGAGCGAGCGGCGCATTCCTCGCCGGGAGCTCGACTCGCGGCCATCTGGCTTCCCCTGGCGGCGGCGCAGATCGCCCTCTACCTCGTCCAGGAGAACGTCGAGGCGGTGGCGAGCTCTCGGCCGGCTCCCGGCCTGGGCGCCATCACCGGGATCCACTGGGCAGCGCCACTCGTCCATCTCTACGTAGCGCTCCTGCTCGCCTGTCTCGTACGCATCTGCCAGGTGCTGCTCCACCGGCGCGAGGTCGTCGTCGAGCGGGTGGAAGCGCTGCTCCGCGCCATCGTCCGGCGCCGCCGGACCCTTGCACCTGCTGTTGCTCGACCCGTCGCCCGCGCGGTCTCACCACTCGAATGGGTGGGATCGCATCTCTGGCAAAGGCCACCGCCACTGCTCCTCGACATCTGACCGGCGTCTGTGAGTCTCTGGCTCACCTTCGATCGTTCACGAACTGAGGAGATATCAGGTGGCGAAAAACAGCCTTCGTGCGTCCGCACTCATCGCGGGCGCCCTCATCGCACTGGCGACGTCGTTCGCGGCCGCGTCAGCGCACTACGTCTTCACCGCCGGGAAGTATCGGATTGCGATCGGCTGGCAGAACGAGCCGTCGTCCGGATCCGACACCTATGTCGGTGCGCAGAACGCCATCCAGGTGTTCATCGACGTCGCGTCGGCGACCGATCTGCACGGCACACCGGTGAGTACGCTCAACCAGGATTGCACGCATCCGGACTTCCAGGTGACGGTGACAGTTGGCACCACGACGAGCAGTCCCTTCTGCCCGGCTTTGGTCTACGACACGGACACCGGCAACGGCCGAATGGACGAGTACGACTACCCCATGATCCCAACTGTGGTCGGGGCGTACACGTTCCACATCTTTGGCACGATCAACGGGATACCGATCAACACGAAGGTGACCTCGGGGCCAACGACATTCGATTCGATCGCGGACTCCAGCTCAGTCGAGTTCCCTGTTGCGGTGCCGGCAGTTGCCGCCATATCGACGAAGGTCGACTCGGTGAATCAGCGGGCGGCGATTGCGCTCGCGAGCGCGCAGTCGGCAGCAGCCACAGCGAGCGACGCGAAGTCCAGTGCCTCGAGCGCCACCATTCTCGCGATCATCGCGATCGTCGTCGCCGTGCTGCTCAGCGCACTCAATCTGGCGATCGGACTCCGCCGCCGGAGCACCTAGGTCGTGCGCGCCCGGTCGGCGCTGGTCGTCGTGGCAACGCTTGCGGTCGGGGCAGCCATCGGGCTGCCCTTGACCGTGGCTGCGCACGCGCTCCCGCAGAGCGCCATTCCGCCCGAAGGTGCCGAGGTGCAGACCGCCCCCAAGGTCGTGGAGATCACCTTCGGTGAACCACCGGACCCGAAGTTGTCGAGCATCACGGTGGTCAACAGTTCCGGGATCAGCGTCGACTCCGGACCCACGATAGTGATCCCCGGTCAGCCGCTCGAGCTGGAGGTGCCGGTTAAGCCGATCGGAGACGGCGTCTACACGGTGACGTGGAAAACCGTGTCCGAGACCGATGGTCATCTCGCCACGGGCGCCTACGCGTTCGGCGTCGGAGAGTCGGCAGCGAGCGCCAATGCGCACGCGGCGAAATCGGTGGTCTCGCCACCACCGTCGATCCTTGCGGTGGTTGCGCGCTGGCTGTTCTTCATTGGCGTCATGGGAATCGTCGGCATCGCGGCGACGTGCCTGATCTCGCTGCGTGATGTGCCCGGGTTCACGCGGCGAATGCTCGGCGGCGCGTGGCTCCTCGGCGCTGTTGGTGTTGCCGGCATCATCGAGGCTCAGCGCGAAGCGGCCGGGGTGAGTCTGCCCACGCTGCTCGGCACATCCCTCGGGATGACCGCCATCGAGCGGATCATCGCGATCGGCGCAACCGGCATCGCGGTGGCAGTCGCGTGGCGCCTTCGCGCGACCGTCGCCCGAGCCGGCGTCGCTGCGGCTGGGATCGGAGCCGCCGCAGCAATGTGGGTGGACGTTACCTCGAGCCACGCCGGCGCTGAGAATCCGATCGCCGCCAACCTGCTGATCCAGTGGGCGCATATCGTTGCGAGCGGAGTGTGGATCGGCGGGCTCCTGGTGCTGATCCTCGCGGTGCGTGGTCAGCCGTCCGACATCAAGGGAGCCGCGGTCCGCCGCTTCTCGACGACAGCAGGGATCGCTATCGTCGTGGTCGCGTTGAGCGGGACATTCCGCGCCGTCATCGAGATCGGCTCGATCGGGCGGNNGTTCAGTACCTCGTTCGGCATCCTCGTACTCGTCAAGGTGGCCCTGTTCCTCGTGCTCGCCGGGCTGGGTGCCGTCAATCGCTTCGGCAACGTCCCCCGAGCCTCGACCGTGCTCCGTGGGCTGCGCAGAGTCGGTTCCACCGAAGTGGTCAGCGGCGTGGCCGTGGTGCTCGTCGCCGCGGCGCTGGTCAATGTGGCGCCACCGGTCGCATCCGCGGCCTCGACAACCGCAGCCACGACCAGTCAACTCGTGGTCACCGGCAGCGACTTCGCCACCACGGTCAAGGTGCGCCTCACGGTCTCGCCGGGCAGCGCCGGGTTCAACAACTTCGATCTCCGAGTCGCCGACTACAACACCGGCGCGCTCGTGCGTGCGACCTCAGTACAGCTTGAATTCACGCAGCCACTGCGACCGCAACTCGGCCAATCGACGCTGACCCTCAAGCGTCAATCCGACGGGACCTTCGCCGCTCGCGGCGGCAATCTCGCGATTGCCGGCATCTGGGAGGTCGCCGTGATCATCGAGAATGCGACCACTTCCACCGAGGTGCACCTCCAGCTCACGACGATCACGCCCGCGCCGATCGTGACCGCCACCCGCTTCAGCGGACTGCCGACGCTGTACTCGATCCAGTTGCAGAACGGCTGGCTTGCCCAGGTCTACCTCGATCCCGATAAACCGGGCGCTGACGAATTTCACGTCACCTTCTTCACGAACTCGAACGAGACGAGCGAGATTCAGATCACGTCGGCGACGTTCGGGATCACCGTTCCCGGCGGCACCCCGACAATCCTGGTGAGCCGCAGGCTCGATCCGATCGGGCACTTCGTCTCCGACGCGACGGTGCCGGCCGCGCCGACGCGATTCGACATCATCGCGACCACGGAGACCGGCGTCGCCATCACGACCTACGTGACCATCACTCCCGGATCATGAGAAGGCGCCGCTTCATCGTCGCCTCCCTAGCCACCGTTCTCCTCGCCCTGACAGCCTGCGACACGACGCCGCCTCCTGCGACGCTAACGCCCTACCCCACCTACTCAGGCAGCCTCAGCCAGCGGCCATCGACGCCGGTGAAGATCACACTGCTCTCGCCCACCAAGGGGGAGGTGGTGCATGGGACGTCGGTGCTCGTCAGGGTTTCGGTGACGGGTGGCGTGGTGACGAAGGTGATCACGAGCCAGATCACGCCGACCAAAGGGCACGTGCATCTCTACCTCAACAACCAACTCATCTACATGAGCTACACCCTCGAGCAGGAGATTCCCGTGCAACCCGGATTGGAATACACGATGTACGCCGAGTTCGTTGCTCAGGATCACTTTCCGTTCTACCCGAGGGACGTGACGCCGACCGTCTTCTTCACTGTCGCCCCGGCGACGTGAGGCGCTTCTTCACGTCTATTGCTTTGGGCTGGGAGCAACCCGAGCAAAAGGCTTCGACGTGCTGGTTAACCCGGATGCGACAGGCGATGCGTGCACAGGGGTCTATGCCGTCAGAAGCGCGTAGACGAGGAACGCTCCATATGCGCTTAATAGCAGCACGGCACCGCCGCGGTGGAGACCGCGCATGAGGAGAATCAGCGCCAGAACGCTCATCGCGAGGAGCCAAACGACGTAACTGGTAGGAACTGAGCCGCGAAGGCTCGGAAACACTAGGATCGGTATGGCAATCCCTGCAACTAGATTCAGTGTGTTGCTGTTGAACGTTGCGCTGACCACGGCGGCCCCGCGACCGTCCATTGCGAGCCGCACGGTGTGATGGAATCCGCTGGAATCGCCGATAAATACCTCAGCGCTCTTCGACAGAGACCTTCGCCTATTCCCTTGAGCTTCCGGCCTTCCCCAGGAGGGATCACGGCTTAGCAAACGTGTCCGTCAAACCGAGGCAGGCCCACTTCGGGTGATTTGGCAAATGGCATACTTGCAAACTCATAACTAAGAAGAGGGGTATCTAAGTCATGACGGTTGCTGAAGCCGCAGACGTACTGGGCGTCTCCACCCAGACGATATACAACTACATCTATGCTGGAAAGCTTCGGGCGCGGAGGCCGGCCGAACGCTACATCCTGCGCGAGCGCGACGTGGCTGCCCTCGCGACGAAGCGTAAGGCTCGACGCTAACTGGCCTCGAGGCGAGCCTATCGCGTTCGCGCCATACCGCCAGGGTCGTTGAAATGGTCGCGGGCAATGCATCGCCATGATCCACCATCGTGCGACCCATCGCCGGCGCGATCACAAGAGGCCGAGGAAGGGACTCGACGACGACGAATGCAAGGGGGTGCACGGCCATGCACGCGAATACGTCGCGGCAACCGTTCGGCGGTGGTTGACTGCATCGGACTGCATCAGGGTGCACTGGTGTTGGGGTCACCGTTGGGGTCAACCGACGTGACCACGCCGGTACCTGGACCCGCCCGTCAGCCGCTGCTGACCCCGGCGTGACTGCAGCGATCGCATCGACGATCTGTGGCCACACGTGGTCGGGCAGGGCATGGCCCATGCCCGGAATCATGATGAGCCGGGCGCGCAGTAGGGCCGCCGCCGTCTGACGTCCGTTCGCGGGTGGCACCAGCGGGTGGTTCTCTCCATGGATGACCACGGTCGGGATGGTCAGCCGTCCGAGCCCGCCGTCCTGTCCGGGGCAGCGAAGATCGCCGCGAGCTGACGCATGGCACCGTCGGGGTAGAAGCAGCGGTCGACAGCGCGTTCCGCATCGCTGCCCGTTCTTCGTCGGTGAATCCTTTGGATGGGGCCCGCTCGGAGCGCCCCATCGCTGTAACGGAACGTCAGATCTTCGGGCGCGGAGCCCACGTCCTGTGACCACCGCAACCTCGAGCCAGCGGTCATGGCATCGGCTTCACGACGTGGAGCGATGACGTTGCTCTGGCGGCCATGGACCCGTTGCAGCCGCCCCCCTACGGTCGTGATGCCCGCGACGACGTCAATCGCTTCGTTCCGCCGGGCTCATCGGCATCATCGGGGACTCGACAATGAATGGACCGGAAGACCAGCGCAAACGCAGGGACAGGAGGCCGCTCGGTCTCATCGCCCTGATCGGCGGCACCATCGCGGCCGCCTGTCTCATCGGTTTCGGGGGCCTCGCCGCCTGGACCGTGACCACCCAGAACGCGGGCAACGCCTTTGCTGCCGGCAGCGTTCACCACACCAACCTCGCCAAGCTCAACGGCGCCGGGGTGGGCACCTCCTGCACCGACCAGGCGGGCGTGTGCGGAGTCATCTTCACGCTCCCCAACGCCAAGCCGGGCAGCTCGGTCAGCGGCACCGTGCAGATCACCAACAACGCGGGCTCGCTGCCCAGCACCTTCTCGCTCAGCCTCTCTTCGTCCAGCGGCGCCCTCTGCGCCAGCCTCAACGCCAGCATCACCGACGACGAGACCACTCCGCAGAACTTCTACAACGGCACCCTCTCGGCGATGGGCGCGCAGAGCCTCAAGTCGAGCGCCGGCAACGCCAGCTGGCCCGCCGGCGACACCGGCACTTACACCTTCACGATCACGCTTCCCGCCAGCAGCGCCACCACCGACATGGGCCAGACCTGCACCGCGGCCTACACCTGGACGCAGACCAACAGCTGACCCAGATTCGCGAGGGGCAGGGAGGCCGGTCCGCCGACCGGTCTCCCCTTGCCTGTCAACAGCCCAGGAGATCACCAATGGCCATGAGCGCATCGAGCCTGCCGACCGGCGTCGATGATGCCGGCTTGGGCTCGCGGGTGCGGCCCTCTGACGGCCCCGCCGGCGCCACGCCCACAGCCACGATCCGCGCCCCACTGTGCGGCGCGCTGCGCCACGGCGGCAACCTCGCCCTGGCGGCGCTGGCCACAGTCCTAGTGGTGTTCACGTCGCTCATCGTCGCCGGAGCGGTGACCGGCCACCACTTCGAGCAGGTGATCACCGCCAGCATGGTGCCGACCATCCCGGTGGGCTCGCTGGTGGTCACCGAGCATGTGACCGCGAGCAGCCTGGTGGTTGGCAACGTGCTCGTCTTCACCAAGCCCAGCAACGTCAGTGAGGTGATCGTCCACCGCATCGCCAGCATCACCCGGGCCGGTGACGGCTCCATCCTGGTCCAGACCAAGGGCGACGCCAACCACGCGCCCGATCCCTGGCTGATCAAGCAGAGCGCCGGCGGCGCCGCCGACCGCGTCGTCTACGTGATTCCGGGGCTGGGGACGGTCGCGTCCGAAGGGCGCAGCGTGCTCATCCTGGTGCTGCCCGCCCTGCTCATCACCTACCTGGTCAGCTGGTCGCGCCGTCGCTACCACGCCATGATCGGGACGCAAGCCTGACCATGCGCGGCCGCCGCCGCTGGGCCGTCGTGCTCACCGTCGTGGTGGTGTCGCTGCTGTGCGCGCGCGGCGCGCAGGCGGCGTGGGGAGTGGTCACCAGGAACAGCGGCTCGTCGTTTGCAGCCGGGAGCATCGCCGCCCCGACCGGGCTGACCGTCGCCGCAGTGGCGTCGCCGCCATCCAACAAGCTGACCTGGACGCTGCCGCCGGCCGCCAATCGGGGCAACGGCCAGACCGTCACCTCCAGCGTCGACGGCAGCGCCTACTCCACCATCGCCACGCTCTCCGGAGCTGCGGTCGCCGCCACCGACAGCCCCACCCTGGGCGACACCCTCTACTGCTACAAGGTCACCACCACATGGTCGCTGTGGACCGCGCCCACCGCCGCCTCGTGCCCGGCGCCGGCAGCGCCGCTCGCCGCCATCAACGCGGGAGGCGGCGCCTCAGCAACCTACGCGGCGGACACGGGATTCTCGGGAGGGAGCACCTACAGCACGGGGTCGGCTATCGACACCAGCCTGGTGCCCAACCCCGCGCCCCAGTCGGTGTACCAGACCGAGCGCTACGGCAACTTCACGTACACCGTGTCTGGCCTGACCCCCAACGCCCCCTACCACGTGCGCCTCCAGGAGGCGGAGATCTACTGGAGTGGGCCCGGCAAGCGCTCGTTCGATGTGAAGATCAATGGCGTCCAGGTGCTCTCCGGCTACGACATCTTCGCGGCCACCGGAGGGCAGTACCGAGCGATCGCGCTGACCTTCGCGACCACCGCCGACGCCGGCGGCGCCATCGCCATCCAGTTCATCACCCTCAAGGACAACGCCAAGGTCGACGGCATCGAGATCCTCTAGGCTCGACGGTGACCGGCCGTGCGGCTGCGCTCAGGCTGCGCGCAAGTGCCACAGCAATTCGCTCAACTCGGCGCTGGTAGCGCGAATGCCCTTGGAGAGTTTCTCCTGCGGCGCGCTGTTCTCGATGCCTACCCTCGCTTTGGATGTGCTGGTGAACAACGTCAGCGGGTTTTGGGCGCACCGGCATCCCACGGTCGACGGTCCGATGGCACTCAGCCCTCGCGGACGAGCGGACTGGAGGGAGGCCGGCTGTGTCAAGCATCAGGCGGACGCGCCGTACGCCGTCAAGCATCTCCTGGG
>PKWB01000187.1 GCA_003131685.1 Candidatus Dormiibacterota bacterium | reverse complement strand
AAGAACGGCATCATCCTGCTCTACCGTGCACGCGCATGGCATGACGTCGTTTTCAAAGGTGAGCTCGACGAGCTGATCCGGGCGCGCGGCGGCGAGGTCCACTACATCATCGGCCGTCGAGGAACCGAGATCCATCTGTATCCGCTCTCGGCCAAATACCTGCGCTCCGTGGCCCCCGACCTCCGCGAGCGCGACGTCTTCATCTGCGGTCCTGGGGAGATGATCGAGGGTGTTGACGCAAGCCTGGCAGCTCTTGGCGTTCCTTCCGAACAGATCCATCGCGAGCGGTTCGCGTTTCTTTGACCTGAGGTCCCCAAATGCCAATTCGCGCTGCAGTCACCATCGCCGCCACTGTGCTCGGTCTGGTCCTCCTGGTGAGCTTCCGCACTCCACCGCCCAGCAGCGTCGCTGGAGTGGCGCTCCTCCCTGCACGGTCGACGCCCTCGCCATCGAGCACTTCGCCGGCAGTCACGCCATCGGGGGCGCCGCCCTCAGGAGGCAGGACGCCGGCAGCGACCGCGAGTCCCAGTGCCACCGGTTTGAAGGACGGTTCCTTTACCGGCAAGGACTTCCCCAACTTTTACGGCGATGTCCAGGTTCAGGTCATCGTTTCAGGGGGCAGGATCACCGACGTCAAGGCGCTGCAGTATCCGACTGACCGACCGCAATCCGCGTACATCAGCTCCGTGGCGATCCCCTACCTCCACGACGAGGTGCTCAAGGCGCAGAGCGCGCAGATCGACATCATCAGCGGCGCGACATTCACCAGCGACAGCTACGCGCAGTCCCTGCAGTCGGCTCTGGCCCGGGCCTGAGCTGCATGGCGTCTTTCGTCGTACCGCCGCCGAGGGCCGTACGCACCGAGCCCGTCATGGGCACGGTGATTACCATCGATGTGCGCGATGAGGACCTGCCCGAGCCGGCGATGGATGCGGTGTTTGCATGGTTCCACGACGTTGACGCAACCTTCAGCACGTTCCGCACCGACAGCGAGATCAGCCGCCTCGCGCGTGGTGAACTCCGAGAGCACCGGTGTAGCCCCGATATGCGAGAGGTCCTCGCTCTCTGCGAGGAGGTCAGACGGCGCAGCGATGGCAGCTTCGACATCCGACGGGGAGGCGGGATCGACCCCCTCGGGTTGGTCAAGGGCTGGTCGGTGGAGCGGGCATCGGCCATGCTCGAGACAGCCGGGGCGCGCAACTTCTTCATCAACGCGGGTGGTGACATCGTCGTGCGAGGGCGGCCGGAGCCAGACCGTATGTGGCGCCTTGGGATACGCCATCCGGAGGAGGCCGATCGGGTCGCTGCGGTGCTCGCCGTCCGCGACGTCGCCATCGCCACCAGCGGCACGTACGAGCGTGGCGAGCACATCGTTGACCCGCGCACTGCGTCGCCCCCTTCGGGGCTCCTGAGTATGACGGTCGTGGGCCCCAGCCTCACCTATGCCGACGCGTACTCCACTGCCGCCTTCGTCATGGGGGAGCGCGGCGCTGCCTGGGTTGCCGGCATCGACGGGTACGATGCGCTGGCGATCACGAGCCGGCGTCGCACAGTGTGGACGCCAGGTCTGGAAGAAATGATGGTCCGCGACCAGCCTGGGTTCCGGGGCGACGATCGAACGCGATGACTGACCGGGACCGCCGCATGAACTTGTTCGAACGATGACGCTTCGATTTCGACCCATCGGCACGGGCTCCGACCTCAACCTGGACGCGCCGCGGCTGATCATCGCGGGATACACGGGCCGAGACGCGGCCGCCGTTGCCGCGCACATCGAGGAGCTGGCCGCAATCGGCATCCCCCCGCCGGCATCGGTCCCCGCTTTTTTTGAACTCGATCCATGTCTTGTCACGTCCGATCCGGTGGTCAAGATCATCGGCGCGAATACGTCCGGCGAGGCTGAGCCCGTGTTGATCCGGCACAACGGACGACACTACCTGGGCCTTGGCTCAGACCACACGGATCGCGACCTGGAGCGGGCCGACATCGCCGCCTCAAAGGCCGCGTGCCCCAAACCAGTCGGCCACCAGGTCATCGCCCTGCCCGATGACCTCGGTGCGCTGAATTGGGACGCCATCGAGGTCGAATCCGATGTGGATGGCCAACCCTACCAGCGGGGCGTCCTTGCTTCATTGCGTACTCCCACCGATCTGCTCTCACGCCTGACCAGCACGCTCGGTGAGCTCGGGGACGATCTTGTCATCTTCTGCGGGACGCTCCCGCTGCTGACCGGTGAATTCCGCGCGGGACGACGCTGGCGCCTTCAGCTGAAACTGGACCCGAACACGAGTCTGACCCACTCCTATGAGGTGCTCCCCCACCATGGCTAAGCCCGAACGTGAATTCTTCGCTACCAGCACGGTGGACTTCACCCCCTGCGCGGGTGACGTCGTCACCCTCACTGAATCCATCCTCGCCACCGATCCCGAAACCGGCGTTGCCACCTCGCTGATGCGCTTCGCACCCGGCACCGACACCACGCCCAACGGGGTCCAGACGCACGAGTTCTGGGAGGAGGTGTACATCGTCGAGGGCTCGATCACCGATCTCCGGCTGAATGAAACCTTCACCGCCGGCATGTACGCCTGCCGGCCGCCGGGCATGGCCCACGGACCGTGGCGTAGCGATGGTGGGTGTCTGACCTTCCAGGTGTGCTACCGGGCTTGATCGTTCCGGCCAGTCCAGCGGCGGCATCGCAGTCGTTCGGCGACCCAATCTGTGCAGACGGCGCGGCGTGGTGACCTATGCCGCAGCGATCTCCAACGCCACCGCGATGGGTTCCGTCACCTCCGCAAGAGAGATGACTCCGGTTGTCACCAGCGCACCGCTCACGCGCAAACCAAGCCGCCATGCCTGACCCGGTGGTAGGTTCACCGCCTGACAGCGCATCACTTCCACGCTGACCGGTGCGCTGTCCCAGCGGCTCACCTCAAGACGTGTCCCGACCGGAATCTCGATCGGCGAAAGCACCAGAGCTCCGGCCGCGCTCACGTCCTCGGTCACTGCCCACGGGGCATCGTCGTCGACGCCGAGCCGCACGGGCACGACCACCTGCTTGCGAGGCGACTGACGGCGATGACGGCGCGTCAGCGGCAGCTGGCCCACGCGGTCGGGCGGGTGATCGAAGTCGAGCAGAAAATGGCGGGCGGTCAGGTCGATGGCGAGCCTGGACAGTTTCAGCGCCTCGCTGCCCGTGGGCTCCTCCCACTCGAGACCCACCAGCGTCCCCGAGTCGGTTCGCTGGGCTCGCCGCACGGTTCCGGATGCCCGCAGCGAGACCTGTGACCAGAGTACGTGGAATGACACGGTGTCGCCGGCACGCACCGGGCGCGGCAGCAGCAACGCTGCACCGCTCTCCGACAGGTCGGTGAGCACACCGATGCCATCGATACCACCAACTCGCCAGCGAACCGGTAACGCCGCATGCGCCCGCGGGGTGCGGCGATAGTCGACGCTTCGCACGGTGGTCATGACCGCGGCAAGCGCCAGAGCGAGTATCCAGCCACTCCATGCGGTGTTGATCCAGAAGGCGAGGACATTGACGTTATGGGTGAGCAGCAGCCGCACCATCCCGCCGATGAAGCAAGCAATCGCGTAACCGGCGATGAGCAGCGCGGGTACCATCAGGCGCGGATCCGCGCCGCCGACCGCCGCTTTCGGGCTGACGGAGAAGCGGAGCTTCCTGCGTTTGGCCAGTCCGAGTGTGGATCGGATATAGGTGTAGAACCCGATCATGTGGTACCGCTCGGTGGCGACGAACATCGCGTAGCCGCGGCCCGTCAGCTTGAACGCCGTCATCGACAGCGCGTAATACGTGACCACCCAGGCGATGAAGGGCAGCGTCATCGCGCGGATGGGCAGCAGCCCGGTGGCGACGGCGAGCGACGGTGCGAGGTAGAGCAGGAGCCGCTGGTAGCCGTCGAAGTAGTGGAGCACCGACGCGAAATAGTTGATGCGTTGGTGGATGCTGAGCCCGGGGTTGGTGAAGAGACGCTCCTTGCGCAGCATCTGCATGGTGCCCTGTCCCCAGCGCAGGCGTTGGAGGTGATAGGGCGTGGCGGTCTGGGCTGCCAGACCGAGCGCGAGCACCTCGTTGTGATACGCCGACGACCATCCCTTGGCATGCAAGCGAAACGAGGTGTGCATGTCCTCGGTGATCGTCTCGGTGGCAAAGCCGCCGACCTGTTCCAGCGCTGAGCGGCGCATCACCCCGCACGAACCGCAGAAGAACGCCGAGTTCCAGTGGTCCTTGCCAGGCTGGAGGACGCGGTAGAACAGCTGCTGCTGGTGCCACGAGCGCTTCTGCGACGGCTTGGTCAGATGCTGGAAGGATTCGACGTTGTAGAACTCCTGCGGGGTCTGCACGAAGGCGATGGTGGAATCGGCGAAGTAGCCGAGGGTGCTGTCGAGAAACGGCGGCAGGGGCACGTGGTCGGCGTCGAAGATGGCGATGAAGTCCCCACTGGTCTGCGCCATCGCCGCATTCAGGTTTCCGGCCTTGGCGCCGGCGTTGTCAGGTCGCGTGATGTAGCCGGCGCCGAGCTCCTTGGCGAGGGCCTCCATCTCCGGACGGCGGCCGTCGTCGAGCAGATATGTCTGGTGCGGGTACCTGATTGCGAGGGCGCCGATGAGCGTCCGGCGGACCACCCACTCCGGCTCGTTGTACGTGGGTACCATCACATCGACACTGATCCCCGGAGCGGGTGGCACGCACGCGCGGCGGGGCCGGGTGTTCCAGGCGGTGTAATAGAACAGGACGCTCGAGACGAAGCCGTAGAGCTCAGCCACCCACAGGATGATCGCGAACCACAGAGCCGCGGGGTTGAGCGTCGACGTGAGCCGGTAGGTGAGGTAGCAGGCGCCGAAGCCCGCGGCGAGGATGCACACCAGGGCACGGGCCCGGCTGATTCCGCGGGACTCCCACATGACGGCGCGGCCTCCTCTCCATACTCGCGCGCGATCCACCGTGGACGCGCCCTCTCTCTACTGACTACAGCGACACCCGGAGCATCCCGTGCGCCGCTCTCAGAAACGCCCTACAGCGAGTGACAACCCGGTTACGAGCGACCCGTATGTGGCGGCGACGGGCATGTTCGCCGCGCCCCGGGCGAGGTGGCGAGCCCGAACTAGGAACCGGCCGCACCGGCGACCAGCGCTGCAGGTGATGAACAGCGAACTACGGGGGCTCCGAGAGTGCCAACTGCTGCGCCTGCACGCTCAGGATGTGCGCACGCATCGTGCGGGCGCCGGCCTCGGGGTCACCGTCCGTTATCGCCTGGATGATGCGCTCATGCTCGGCCACCGAGTCGGCGAGTCGACCGGGGGTCTGCTCGCTGAGATGGCCGATGCGCTTGACGTGGTCGCGCAGGTTGCCGATCAGAGCGCGGATCCGCCGATTCTGCAGGCTGTCGAACAAGATCTCGTCAAACTCGTCGATGAGCTGCACGAGCCGCTTTGTGTTGTCGGCGTCAAGTGCATGCCGGCTTGCCGCCGAAACGCTCGCCAGACGTCGCCGCGTATCGCCCTCGAGGAACGTCGCAGCCTGACGCGCCGCCGAGACTTCCAGCAGCAGTCGGAGTTCATAGATCTCCTCGAGGTCCCGCCGTGAGTACCCGGTGACCACTGCACCCTTGAAGACCTCCATCTCCACCAGCCCATCGCGCTCCAGCCACGACAGAGCCTCGCGGACGGGCGTCTTGCTGACACCGAGCATCGCCGCGAGGGCCGCCTCACGCAACGGCTCTCCTGGACGCAAGCGGAGATTGACGATGGCGTCTTTCAGCTCTCGGTATGCCCAGTCGGTCAGCGTGGACGGTCCGTTCGTGCTGTTGAAGACGGCCGGAGTGGGGCCGGCTCTGCGCGCGCTCACGTGGCAGTACTTAGCAAGAAGCCTAGGCGGCAACCTCAGCCGACTGGCGAGCGTCGCTGACCCGGCGCAACGCGAAGTAGACGACACCTCCAACCACGAATCCGACGTAGAAAGAGAGGTCGGCGCCCTGCAGGGCGCTGGCGATCGGCCCGACGAGGAGCCCGGTATCCATGAACGGCACCATGGCCGCGAATCCGATGACAAGCGCGGCCAGCGCCGGCCAGCCGAGGGACAGATTCCGGAACTCCATCAAGCGCGCCAGCCCGTCCCGGCTAACACGGCCGCCGCGCAGGTACCAGTCGATGAGGATGATCGCCAGGAATGGGGCGAGCCAGTAGGCGGTGAACAGCAGCACGTTCTGGAACTTACCGGAAAGGTTCCCGGAATTCAGCCACAAGATCAAGCCGAAGGCGAGGATTGTGCCGAAGAACGCCATATAGTGGCGCCGGATCTTGACGCCCGCGGCCTGAATGGCGAGCGAACCCGAGTAGTCGTTCATCGCGTTTCCGGTGATGGCGCCGAAGATGATCGCGATCAACGCCAACACGCCGATGACTCCCCCACCGACAAGGGACTGCACTCCACCGGCCGTCTGGTTGACAAGCACCTTGGCGCCCGCGAGGCCAATGGTGTACATCCAGATGTAGGACGCAGCCAGGCCGGCAAGCGTCCAGAGGAAGATCGGCTGCGGCCGGCTTTCCTTCTTCATGTACCGGCTGTAGTCGGCCGCATAGCTCGCCCAGCTGAAGCTGCCGCTCAAGGCAATTGTGGTCATGAGGACGAAGGCAGCGACTGCGGCGCCTCCTGAAACTGTGTTCGACGTCGGGATGTTGCCCTGCTGAAGGATCTTCACCGACAGCACGACGAAGAGCACCGTGAGAATGCCGCTTCCCCATTTCTCGATCTGGTGGATGTACTCGTACCCGAGGAAGCCGATCGCTCCCTGGAGCGCCAGGACAACGATCACGCCGAGCCAGAAGGGCACGTGGAAGAGCAGCTGCGCCGCCTCGCCGCCGAAGAGCCCGACCAGCGCGTCCCACGCCACCGAGCTCAGCCACTGCACGGCTGCGGGCACTGCGATCGTCTTGCCGAACGGCAGCCGCGCCAGCGGCAGTTGACCCATGCCCGTCTTCGGTCCCCACGTGGCCAGCAGCGCAACGGGAAGAGCGCCCAGGATCACGCCGAGCACTATGGCGATGAAGCCGGGCCAGAATCCAAGCCCCAGGGTGAACGCCAGCGTGCCCGTGAACACCCCCGACAGCTCCATGTTGGGGGCGAACCACACCGTGAAGTTGCGCCAGGCGGCGCCGTAGCGCTGATCCTCCGGGATCGGCGACATGCCCTGGGTCTCGAGCGACCTATCGCCCTGGCGCTGTGGACGGTTGCCACGGAAGATCTCCGCCCCGTCGACCCCTGAAACGGATCCGGGAACACCCGACTCGCCGACTGTTGTTGCCATCGTTGACGAGGCCCTCCGAAATGGTGGCGCGGTGGAGCTGGCAGGCCCACGCTGGGCAGCAAACCCCTGCGGGGCAGGAATATATCAGATACCAAAGCAGATTTCAGGGCCTCGTGGAACGCCGGACTAGGAGCCACAGGTCCCACGATCCATGTTTGACAGGCCGATCGAGTGCCACCTAAAGTGACACGGCATCCGGAATATGAGATATCACCGCTGGAGACCATGACGACCCCTGCCGTCTCACCACCACCCGCCCTCCCTGTCGTCGACCGGAGTCACCTCGATCGCGCCGTGCAGCTGGTGCGCGAGGTGTGCCGTATTCCCAGCGTGCTCGGCGATGAGGGACCGCTCGCGGCGTTCCTTGCCGGCGTCATGCGCGATTCCGGGTTCGAGGGAGTCGAACTCCAGCCGGTGCTCCCGGAAAGGCCGAACGCCATCGGCGAGATCAACTTCGGCGCAGGCCGCCGCGTGGTCCTGACCGGTCACATGGATACCAAGCCCGTGTCCCACGGCTGGACAAGGTCCCAACCCTGGTCGGGCGACGTCATCGACGACCGCGTCTACGGCCACGGCATCATGGACATGAAGGCTGCCCTGGTCTGTCAGATCGTCGCCATGGAGGCACTTCGCGACAGCGGCCTGCCACTCCGGGGTAGCGTGGCCATGGCCGCGGTGAGCGATCACATGGGCGACCAGGCCGGCTCGATCGCCTACTTCGACAACCACCGCGCCGACCTGTGCGTCCTTGGCGAGCTGACCGACAATGAGATCTGTATCGGTCATCGTGGCCGCTACTACTTCGATATCGTGACGCTCGGCCGTTCGGCGCACACATGTCACAAACACAGTGCGATCAACGCCAACGTGCTGGCCGCCCAGGCAGTGCTGGCCTTGGACCGCTCCCGGCTTGAGCCGCAGCTCGAACCCTGGGTGGTCGAGCTGTTCGGCCCCGAGACATTCATCGTGCCCGGGCGCATCTTCGGTGGTCTCCCGCCGGGTGGCCCCTCGATGATCCCGGACGAGTGCGTGATCCGCGTCGACTGCCGTCCTCAGCCTGGAGTCACCGTGGATGACGTGCGTGCCGAGATCGATCGCTGCCTCGAGATCGCTCGGCAGGCCGACCCCCGCTTCTACGCTGAGGTGACCCTGGCCGACGTCAAAGACGGTTACCTGGCTCGCCCCGACGACGAGGTCGTCCGGCTCATGGTGGACGCGGTTCGCGAGGTCTGCGGCGGTGCGCCGCGCCTCGTCACCGAGAACTGGCTCGGCGACACCGCGAGCTTCGGCGCTCGAGTCCCAACGGTCATCTACGGTCCGGGCGGACCACCGGTCTATTGCCCGGACGAGAATCTGTCCATCCACGAGATTCACCAGGCGACGCAGGTCTACGCGGCGTTCACCGCGCTGGCCCTCTCGCGCGACGCAGACCCCACGCACCCGACCCACACCGACCCCGTATGAGCGGGGCAGCGTTCGACAACGTCCTCGACAGCTGTCTCGCGGTGCGACCGGGGGAGCAGGTGGTGCTGCTCACCGATGACGGCACCGACGTGGCAGTGGTCGACGGCCTGCGCGAGGGCATCGGCGCGCGCGGCGCCGTGCCCGTGGTGGCGCGCATGCCGATGCCACGGCTGCCCGGCTCCGAACCTCCCACCACGGTTGCGGCAATGATGTTCGAGGCCGGCGCGATCATCGAGCTGACCAGCCTCTTCATCGGCTCCTGCCTCGCCCGCCGGCGCGCCACCGGAAACGGCGCCCGCTACCTCGCGATGCCGGGCGTGCGGCTGGAGACCTTCCGGGAGGGAGGCCCGCTCACCGTCGATTTCGGCGGCTTGCGGGCGGGCGTCGAAGCCGTCGGCGACGCGTGGACGCGGGCGCTGACATTCCGGCTGACCACGCCGGGAGGGACCGACCTGCGCGGCTCCATCGAGGGGCGGCCGGGACGAGTGCTCCACGGACTGGCGTGCTCGGCCGGCGACTACATGGCGCCGCCTGACATCGAGGCCGGAGCCGCGCCGCTCGAGGGCTCGGCCAACGGCGTTGTCGTCGTGGACGCCGACCTGCTGTTCATGGGCCGGGGGCCGCTGCCTGAACCGGTGGTGCTGCACATCCACGATGGTGAGCTGGCTGACGTGGAGGGCGCCGAGCGGCATCGGTTGACCGACATGATCGATCGGTGCGGTGACCGGCGCATGTCCAATCTTGCGGAGGTCTCGATGGCGTTCAACCCCGCCGGTCTCGTCTGCGCTGTGGCCATGGAGACGGAGTCGTCGCTCGGCACCGCGCACATCGCGCTGGGCAACTCGCTCGCCTACGGTGGCGTCGTCGACGCGGTCGCCCACCTCGACTGCGTGATGCGTGACGCCACCCTGGAGCTGGACGGCGAGAAGGTGCTGATTGCAGGCGTGACGGCGTGAGCAGCGGCACCACGGCCACGGACCCGCTGACACAGGCGGACGTGACCACGGACTCCGGTATCCCGGTTGCGCCGGTCTACACCGACGCGGATGTCCACGCTGACCTTGCGGCTCGGCTCGGCCTTCCAGGCGAGCCACCGTTCACGCGTGGGCCGTATCCGTCGATGTACCGCGGCCGGTTGTGGACCATGCGCCAGTTCGCCGGATATGGGTCGCCGGCGGAGACCAATGCGCGTTTTCACTTCCTGCTCGACCGAGGCCAAACCGCGCTGTCGGTGGCCTTCGACCTGCCAACCCAGCTCGGCTACGACTCCGACCATCCGATGGCGCAGGGTGAGGTTGGCCGAGTCGGCGTGGCGATAGACACCGCCGACGACATGGCCGGCGTCTTCGCGGGACTTCCACTCGAGAAGGTGTCGGTGAACTTCACGATCAACGCCACCGCGCCGATCATCCTGGCGACGTACCTGGTCGCCGCCGAGCGCCAGGGTGTGTCGCCGGAGCGGCTCACCGGCACCTTGCAGAACGACATCCTTAAAGAATTCATGGCTCGCAAGGCGTTCATCTACCCGCCCGGACCGTCAATGCAGCTCGCTGCCGATGTCGTCGAATACGCAACCGATCACCTGCCGCGTTTCAACCCGATCTCTATCACCGGGTACCATGCGCGTGAGGCGGGATGCAACGCGGTCCAGGAACTCGGCCTGACCATGGCCTCGGCGGTCGCATACACCGACGCGCTGGTGAGTCGCGGCCTGTCGTTCGATCGCTTCGGTCCGCGTCTGTCGTTCCACTTCGCCACCACGCTCGACCTGTTCGAAGAGGTGGCCAAGCTGCGTGCAGCTCGACGCCTGTGGTGCCGGATCGTCACAGAGCGGTTTGGCGCGCGCAGTGCGGCATCGGCACCGCTGCGTTTCTTCTCGGGGAACTCCGGCACCACGCTCACTGCGCAGCAGCCGCTCAACAACATCATCCGCTCGACCGTGCAATGTCTGGGCGCAGTCCTCGGCGGCGCGCAGTCCATCCACGTGATGGGCTACGACGAGGCGTTCGAGATCCCATCGGAGGAGGCGGTCACCCTGTCGCTGCGAACCCAGCAGATCATCGCGCTGGAAACCGGAGTCACCCGCACGGTCGATCCGCTCGCGGGCTCGTACTACGTCGAACACCTCACCGACGAGATCGAAGCACGTGCACAGGATCTGCTCGACGAAGTGGCGGGTGCAGGCGGCATGGTGGCGGCTCTCGCGACCGGCCTGCCCCAGCGATGGATCGCTGACTCGGCCTACCAGATCGAGCGTGACCTTGCCGAAGGACGCCGCCTCAAGGTCGGGGTCAACGTCCATCGCGACGAGCAGCCCACCCCGCAACTCAACCTGTTCGAAATGGACGACTCCGCCGGGCCGCGCCAGGTGGAACGGCTCCGCGAGACCGTGCGACAGCGCGATGCCGCCACCCACGCTGTCGCGATGGACCGGCTCCGCGGCGACACCGTCGATGGTCGCAACGTCATGCCGGCGCTCATCGACGCCACCCGCGCGGGTGCGACGGTCGGTGAGATGGCCGACGTGTTCCGCGCCGCATTCGGCGAATTCCGGGAGCCCCAGGTGTGGTGAGCCGGCCACTGCACGGGTCGCGCGTCCTCGACCTCACCCGTTTCGTCTCCGGCAGCCAGGCAACCGCTCTGCTCGCCACGCTCGGTGCGGATGTCATCAAGGTCGAGGTGCTCCCCGGCGATCCATATCGGCGTGGACGTGGTGAAGCGGGTCGCGGTGAGACGGCGCTCTTTCTGTCCCTGAACTCCGGTAAGCGCAGCCTTGGGGTCGACTTCCGCACACCCGAGGGTCGCGAGGTCGTCGAGCGCCTGCTCGCCGCCTCCGACTTCCTGGTCGAGAACTCGCGCCCTGGGTCGCTCGCCAAGCACGGTTTGGACTGGGAGTCGGTCCACGAACGCTTCCCCCAGCTCATCTACGGCTCCATCTCGGCGTATGGCGACACCGGACCGGAGGCCGAACGCGGCGGCTACGACCTCATTGTCCAGGCCGATAGCGGCCTGATGAGCGTGACCGGCAGCGAGAGCGCTGGGCCGGTGAAGGTCGGTGCGCCGGTGCTCGACGTCGGCGCCGGCATCAGCTGCGTGATGGGCCTGCTTGCGGCGCACATCGAGCGTTCGCGCACTGGGGTCGGCGCGCTCGTGTCCTCCTCGTTGCTGGAGTTCGCGCTCACCAGCCTCGGCACGCTTGCGTCGGCATATCTCGCCGGAGCTCCATTGCCGGGGCTGCTCGGCACGCACTCGCCGACCTTCGCTCCGTACGGGTGCTTCCGCACCGCCGACGGGTGGCTGGCTCTGGCCGGCGCCGGGTCTGAGCAGATGTGGGCGCGCGCCTGCGCCGTGCTTGGACTCGAAGCCCTGGTCGGCGACGAGCGTTTCGCCGACAACGAACGCCGCGTCAGTCATCGCGACGAGCTGACCGCGTACGTCGAGAATGTCCTTCGCAGCCAATCGTCTGCGCAGTGGCTGGACAGATTCGGTGCAGCGGGCGTCCCGGCCGCGGAGGTGGAGGGTCTCGACCGCGTGTTCGCGCGACCCCAGGTCGCCGCGCTTGGGGCCGTCCAGACGCTGACCGAGCCGGGCGGGCACGCGTACCAGGTGGTCGGCGCCCCGATCCGCCTGGACCACGATCCGCTGCCGTATCCCCGCGGCGCGCCGGCGCTTGGAGCTGACACCGTCGAGGTGCTCGGCGAGCTCGGCTACCGTGCGGATGAGGTGGCGACTCTCGTGCGCGCGGGAGTCGTGGTGACGGCATGACCGACACCGCCCATCTGCTTGCCGCAACGGTGTTGGAACGTACTGTTCAGCTCGCTGAAATCCCCGCACCAACCCATGCGGAGGCACAGCGCGCGGCGCGTGTCTCGGGTTGGTGGCAGGAGGATGGGCACCAGGCCGTTGATGTCGACAGTGCAGGCAACGTCTGGGCCAGGCTCCGCCGTGGCGACGGACCGGCGCTTCTCGTGTGCGCGCACCTGGACACCGTTTTCGGCACTGACGTCGATCACCGTGTCCGCACCGAGGACGGCCGCATGATCGGCCCCAGCGTCGGTGACGACAGCATCGGCGTCGCCGCGCTGTCTGCGATTGCGGGGCTGCTCGAACCGCCCGGTGCTGCGATGCCCGTATGGGTCACGGCAACCGTCGGTGAGGAGGGACTCGGCAACCTCCGCGGGGTCAAGCATGCACTCGCATATCCCCCGCAACCGATTGGCGTCGTGATCGCGGTCGAGGGTAACTACCTCGGCCGTGTGTCGACGGTTGCAGTCGGCTCGGTGCGGTGGCGCGTGGAAATGCGCGGTCCCGGCGGCCACGCGTGGGAGGAGTCCTCAGCTCCGAGCGCGGTGCACGAGGCTGCCGTCGCCGTCCAGCGGATGGTGTCCATGACCACCGGCCGTCCCGCGGTGTCGCTCAACGTCGGCCGGATGAGCGGCGGCGAGGCGATCAACGCACGCGCCCGGTTGGCGTGGTTCGAGGTCGACCTGCGCGCCGACGATCCCGCAGCCCTTCGCGCTCTCGAAGCCGAATGCCGCGGCGTGCTCGGGAGCATTACATCCGTCAAAGTCCGGATCGAGAACCTCGGCAACCGCCCCGCCGGGCGGATGGATTCCAGCCACGCCCTCGTGGTCGCGGCGAGCGACGCGCTGCGCGGCATCGGGCGTGAGCCGCGGCTCGTCGCCACGAGCACCGACGCCAATGCCGCGCTCGACGCAGGCCTTCCCGCAATCGCGATCGGGGTCACCGAGGGTTCAGGGGAGCACACGCCGGACGAATGGATCGCCACAGCTCCGGTGGCCGCGGGGCTGCGCGCGCTGGCTGCAACCGTGAACGTATACGGTCGACGGCCGTGACCGGACAGCCGACACGCGGAGTTGCTCTGCAGGGTGTTGACGCGCCATCCGCGTTCATCGACAGGGTGAAGGAGATCGAGGAGCTGGGCTTCGACAATCTCTGGCTCACCGACTCGTCGCTGCATACCCGCGACTGCTACAGCTACCTGACGCTGGCCGCGACCGTCTCAACCCGCCTCCGCCTTGGGTGTGCTGTCACCAACCCGGTGACTCGCCACCCGGGGATCACCGCCGCGGCGATGGCGACCGTCGATGAGGTGTCGGGCGGCCGCGCAATCCTCGGCCTCGGCGTCGGCGATCGCCCACTGCGCGCGCTCGGCCTTCACTCCAGCTCCGTGGACGCCCTGGAGGCAGCCGTGGGCTCCATCCGCCGCCTCTGGCGCGGCGATGAGATCACCAGCGAGTCCGCGTCGTTCCGGTTTCGCGATGCGCATCTGCGTTTCCAGCCACGCCCCGACATCCCGATCTTCCTGTCGGCGAGCGGACCGCGCACGCTCGAGCTCGCTGGACGGGTCGCCGACGGAGTGATCCTGCTCGTCGGCCTGTTCCCGGAGGCTGTGGCGTGGGCGCTGTCCCACGTCGACCGCGGAGCACAGAGCGCGGGCCGCCCGCGTCCGCACATCGCGGTGTTCGCCTATGGGGCGATCGATGACGACGAGTCGCGAGCGCTCAAGTCGGCGCGGTCGATCGCGGCCTGGTTTCCGCAGACCGCACCTCACATCTGTGAGCTCGGCGGCGTGCCGGCTTCAATCGTCGAGGAGGTGCGCGGGCGGTACACGGGCGGGGAGTTCCAGGAGGCGGCGGCGGCGGCGAGCCTCATGCCGGACGACTTCGTCCGCCGGGTAGCGCTCGCCGGTGACCGCCGCCAGGCGGCTGCCCGCATCGAGGACGTGCTCGGAGCCGGAGCCGACTCCATGCACGTGTTCCCACTCGGAGAGCGGCGTATGGAGACGGTGGCCGCGTTCGCCGCGTGCTGGCGCGATGTCGTCGAGGGATGGAGCGCGCCGGCGCCTGCGGTCGCGGGGAGCGCATAGGTGGCGTCAGCAGCCTGGCGCGTCACCGGCATCCACCACGTGGCGTTCGCACATGCGGACCCTGGCGTCCCCGAGCAACTGGCCGCCACCCTCGGACTGCCGTGTGTCGACACCGAGGTTGCGCCGGGATTCGTCGAGCGCATGCTTGCTGCCGGCGACGACCGCCTGCAGCTGCTCGAAGCAACCGGTGACGGCGTGGTGCAGCGATTCGTGGAGCGTCGCGGTTCCGGCTTGCACCACATCGCGTTTCGCGTCGACAACCTCGACGCTGCGCTCTCTGAGCTGCACGACCGCGGCACGCCACTGGTCGACGAGCGTGCTCGCGCGGGCGGCGGCGGCACACGGATCGCGTTCCTGCACCCGTCGGCGTGTGCCGGCTTGCTCGTCGAGTTGGTGGACGATGCGCCCGGGGACGCACCGCGATGACCGATGTGCTGACGCTCGGCGCGCACGGCCCGGAGTCGGCGCCGTCGCGGAGCATGTCGCTGCACCTTCGGCAGCTCGGCGTCACGACATGGCGGGCGGCGACCGAGCATCCGATGGTGCGCGAGATCGGCGCCGGCACGCTGCCGCACGAGCGGTTCCGTTGGTTCTTCGAGCAGAACGTGCTCTACCTCGAAGACTACGCACGAGCGATCGGCCTGATCCTCGGTAAGGCACCGGACGGCGATGCCCTCGACGTGCTGTCGCGATTCGCCGCCCAGATCGTGCACACCGAGCTCCCGGCAAACCGCGCCTTCCTGCAGCGGCTCGGCGGGGGCGTGGACCGCATCGATCCGCTGAGCACCATGCATCCGGTCGCCTACGCGTACACGCGCCACCTCCTGCAGGTCGCCGGCCAGGGCACGTGTGCCGAGGGACTCACCGCCGTCCTGCCGTGTCAATGGAGCTACGGCGAGCTTGCCGCGCACCTCGCGGCACACGTTCCCGACGACGCGGTCTATGCGGACTGGATCAGCATGTTCGCGAACGATGCGTACGACCGGCTCGTCGTCGAGAGCACGGCCCTGCTCGACGGCCTCGCTGCTTCCGCGGACGCCGCGCAGCTGCGCAGGCTCGAGTCGATCTTCAACACCTCGGTGCGCTATGAGGTGGAGTTCTGGGACATGGCCTATGCGGGCCCACCAGTCAACAAGGCATAAGGGGGTAACGATGGTGATGCGCGCTGCACAGATCCACGAGGACCTGACGCTGGGCGTCGACAGCGTGGACACGCCGTCCCCTGGTCGCGGGGAGGTGCTGGTGCGCATCCACGCCGCCGGGGTCTGCGGCACCGACCTGCACATCCTCGACGGCATGATCAAGCCCGATCCGTACCCAATGACCGTCGGGCACGAGGCCGCCGGCGTCATCGAAGCCATCGGCGACGGTGTCCGGTTGACTGTGGGCACACGAGTAGCGGTCTACAACAAGCTGTTCTGCGGTGCCTGCGCGCAGTGCCTGGTGGGACGCCACAACCTCTGCGACCGCGAGCCGGGCCAGCTTGGTTTCAACCGCGACGGTGGCGACGCCGACTACGTTGTCGTGCCGGAGCGAAACCTCGTCGCCGTCCCTGACGGCGTCGACCTGGCGACGGCGGCGGTGCTGACGTGCGCCGGCATGACCGCGGTGCATGCGACCAAGCTGTCGGGGCTCCGTATCGGCGACACCGCAGTCGTCAACGGAATCGGCGGCGTCGGCATCCTGATGGTGCAGGCGGCACGTCGAGCCGGGGGGCGGGTGATCGCTGTGGCCGACACCGCGGAGAAGATGGCCCTGGCGAAGGCACATGGCGCGGCCGTCGGGGTGGTGCTGACCGCTGCTGATGGCTTCGAGTCCCTCCCCGATCAGGTGCGCGAGCTCTCAGGCGGCCGCGGTGCCGACGTCTTCTTCGAGCTGGTGGGAACCAGTGCATCCATGACCGCGGGCGTGCGGTGCCTGGCCAAGGGCGGCCGCTTCGTGTCGACCGGATACACCGACCAGATGCTCACCATCCATCCCATCGAGTTCATCCTCTCGGAGATATCGTTGGTGTCAACAGTGGCTGCAACACTCCCCGACCTGGAGGATGCGCTGCGCCTGGCGGCAGAGGGAGCCATGGTCGTGCCAATCGCCGGTCGCTATCCACTCGAGGGCATCAGCGACGCGCTCACCGCGTTGCGACAACGAGCCGTTCTTGGGCGCCAGGTTCTCGAGCTGGTCGGGAGCGCCTGATGGCACATATGGGAGCTTCGAAATGACCGCCATCGTCGAGCCGGACATCGCCTTTCTGCGCCGTCCCCAGCGCCTGTACATCGGCGGGGAGTTCGTAACGACCGCGGGCCGGCTGCCAACGGTCAATCCGGCGACCGGTGGGGTGCTCGCCGAAGCTCCGCTGGCCACCGAGCGCGAGGTCGACGACGCTGTCGCCGCGGCGCGGAGCGCATTCCCCAGCTGGCGCGCGGTGCCGCCGACGCGGCGCGCCCGGCTGCTGTGGGACCTCGCCGACCGGCTCGAGCAGCACGCGGATGAGCTGGCGACAATCGAGGTGCTCGACAACGGCAAGCCGCTCTGGGAAGCACAGGCCGTCGACATCGCGCTCACAATCGAGCTCTTTCGCTATTACGCGGGCTGGACGACGAAGATCACCGGCTCAGTGCAGCCGAATTCCATCCCGGGCATGCTGAGCATGGTGCGGCGCGAGCCCGTGGGAGTTGTGGCAGCGATCACGCCCTGGAACTTCCCGCTGCTCGAGGTCGCGTACAAGCTGGGGCCGGCCCTGGCCGCGGGCTGCACTGTGGTGGTGAAGCCGTCGGAGCTGGCGCCGCTCTCGACGCTCCGTCTGATGGAGCTGGTCCACGAGGCGGGTTTCCCCGCCGGTACGGTCAACGTGGTCGTCGGCGGCCCCGAGATCGGGGTGCAGCTGGTGCGCCATGCAGGCGTCGACAAGGTCGCGTTCACCGGCCAGACCGCCACCGGGAAGGCGATCGTCGGAGCCGCCGCCGACACGCTGAAGCGCGTGACCCTCGAGCTTGGCGGCAAGAGCCCGAATATCGTGTTCGCCGACGCCGATCTCGATGCTGCCACGGGAGGCGCGTTCGGCGGCCTCTTCTTCAACCAGGGCCAGGCATGCGTCGCCGGCTCTCGATTGCTGGTGGAGGATCGCGTGGCCGACGAGCTGGTCGAGCGATTGGTGGGGCGCGCCAGGTCGCTGCGCCTCGGCCACGGTCTGCAGCCGGAAACGCAGATGGGGCCGCTGATCTCCAGCCGGCATCGGGAGCGGGTCCTCGGCTACGTCACCACCGCAACCGAAGATGGCGCCGAGGTGGCGACCGGTGGCGCAGCCGCCGCCGTCGACGGGTTCGAGGGAGGCTTCTTCGTCCAACCCACCGTGATCAGCGGCGTCGGCAACAGCATGCGCGTGGCGCAGGAGGAGATCTTCGGGCCAGTGCTGTCGGTGATCCGGTGGCACGACGTCGATGAGCTGACGGAGCTGGCCAACGCTGTCCCCTACGGCCTGGCCGCCGGCATCTGGAGCAGCGACACCAGCAAGGCGCTGCGTCTTGCGGAACGCCTCGATGTCGGTACGGTATGGATCAACACGTACGGCATGTTCGACGTCGCGGTGCCGTTCGGGGGACGCAAGCAATCGGGCTTCGGACGGGAGCTCGGCGAGGAAGCGTTGGAACCCTATCTGCAATCGAAATCCGTCTGGCTCGACCTCGACGCCGCTGTGCCGACCTCGGGTCAGGGAATCAGCCGCTAGCCACTTCGGAGGGACGGAACGTGGGCAACCGCCTCATCATCCGCGACGGCATCGTGGTCACGATGAACGACCAGGACGACGTGCACTTCAATGGCACCGTCGTCATCGATGGCAACCGCATCGTCGACGTCGGTCCCACCGACGAGGTCGCGCAGCGACAGCGCGACGACAGCGCCACGGTGATCGACGCGCGCGGCAAGGCGGTGATGCCGGGCCTCATCGATCTCCATTACCACACGGCACTCGGTAAGGGCTGGAGCGACCACCTCCCGCTCTGGGAGTATCTCGACACCTGCTGGTACCCGATGATCCGCGCGATGGACGACGAGGCTGCGCATGCAGCTGCGCTGCTCAGCTACAGCGAGTCGATCCGCTGCGGCGTGACCACCGTCAACGACATGTACCGCAAGCTCGGTGCGCTCGCCGACGCGGCTGAGGAGATCGGAATCCGCGCCGTGCTCTCCAATGACATCGCGGACGCCGAGCACCGTCTCGACACGCTCGAGGACGCCAAGGAGGCCCACCAGGCCAAGCATGGGGCTGCGGGCGGCCGGATCGAGGTGTATGTCGGCATCGAGTGGCTGCCGCTTGCCTCCGAGCAGCTCCTGCGCGATGCCCGAGCGCTCGCCGACGACCTGGGCACCGGCATCCACATCCACCTCAACGAGTCGCTCACCGAGGTGGAGAACTCCAAGCAGCGCTTCGGACGGCGTCCCACCGAGGTGGCGTACGACTGCGGCATCCTGGGACGCAACTGCATCGCCGCCCACTGCGTGTGGCTGTCCGACATCGAGATCGCGCTCATGCGGGAGACGTCGACCCAGATCTCCCACAACCCATCGTCCAACGCCAAGCTCGGCAACGGCATTGCCCGCCTTCCGGAGATGCTCAATGCCGGGCTCAACGTCGGCCTCGGGCATGACGCGGCGGAGTGCAACAACAGCCTCGACATGTTCCAGGTGATGAAGTTCGCCTCGTTGATGCATCGCGCCGCTCGCGTCGATTCCAGCCTGCAGCAGGCTCCGGACGTGCTGCGCATGGCGACCCGCAACGGGGCGGCGGCCCTTGGCCATGAGACCGGCGAGCTCAGCACCGGGCGCATCGCCGACGTCATCCTCGTCGACCTCCAGAACCAGATGTTCACGCCGCTCATGCCGCGCAACAAGGCGCACCTATACTCCCACCTCGTCTTCGCCGCCAACGGCAGCTGCGTCGACACCACGATCATCGACGGCCGGGTGGTGATGGAGGGGCGCAGGCTGAAGACGGTCGATGAGGAGGCCGTGCTTCGCAACGCCAACCAGGCATTCCAACGAGTCATCGAGCGCATGGTCGTGCCGGCATGAACCCGCGGTCGTCAATCGTCTGACCGGAGCAGCGTCTGCGGTGCCGCGATATCTCGTGCTCGGTGACCCGGTGGTCTCGCTCGGCGCCACCACGCTGATCGATGACGGTGCGCTGATCGTCGAGGGTCACGACATCGTTGAGGCCGGCCCGCGGCTCGCGCTGGAGGCGCACGGTCCCTTCGACCGCGTGCTCGGCTCTGGCGATCACTTCGTGATGCCCGGGTTCGTCAATTGCCACTACCACTCGGAGCTGGCGATCGGACCGGGATTGTATCAGCACATCTTCGAGCGGGCCAACGTGCACATCCAGGGATCGGTGGGACCGATCGACGAGGAGGACCTCTACACCGGCGTGCTCTGGGGGCTCGTGTCGGCGATCCGAGGCGGTCAGACCGGGACCGTCGACATGTACTACGGTCGCCCGTCGCTCCCCGATTTCGGCTGCCCGCCGGCCCTGCGCGCGTACAGCGACGCAGGCTTGCGCACCGCGTTCGGACTCGTGAGCCGCGACCAGTGCAGGTACGTGCACGAGCCCGATGAGCAATTCCTCGCACGCCTGCCCGGGGATCTGGCCGCCGAGGTACGCGCCTCCCCGATGGGCTATGCGTGGCCGGTGGACGATGTGATGGCAAGCTTCGAGCGGCTCTTCGATGACTGGCACGGGCGTGACGACCGGATCCGGATCGTCACCGCGCCGGACTGGACCCCGGCCTGCTCGGACGCCCTCTATCAGCGATGTCGCGCCGTGGCAGACGACCACGGCACCGGGCTCATCACACACGCGCTCGAGACAAGGTCGGAGATGCTGTTCAACCTGCGAGCGTATGGAAAGCCCGCCGTGCAACGTCTGGCCGACCTCGGGGTCCTCACGCCCGCGACAGTTCTCGAGCACTTCGTCTGGGTGACCGATGAAGAGCTGCGCATCTTTGCGGATTCGGGAGCAGTCGCGTCCAACAATGCCGGCTCGAACCTGCGCCTCAGCTCGGGCATCTGCCGCGTCCGCGACATCATGGATACGGGCGGCCGGGTTGCGTTCGGCACCGACGGCATCTCGTTCTCCGACCGCGAGGACTTCTTCGAGGAATTGCGCCTTGCGCTGTATCTGCAGCGGCGGCCCCAACGCTTCGATCAGGGTCGCATCAACAGCGAGCGCGTGCTCCGTGCGGCGGCCGTGAACGGAGCGCGCGCGATCGGCGAAGAGTCGAAGCTCGGCAGCCTCGAGGCCGGTCGCTACGCCGACCTGCTGGTGGTGCGCAAGGATCGCATCTTCTTCCCGCCAGGGAGGTACCACGGTGAGCCGTTCCTCGACGTCGTGCTCGATAGAGCCGGCTCGCAGGACATCGACAGCGTGATGGTGCACGGCCGGGTGCTGATGGAGGGTGGCGTGGTGACAGTGGTGGACGAGGCGCAGCTGCACGACCGCTTCGCGGAGGCGGTCAGCGAGCGGGTCTACCGCGCATCGCCGGAGGTGCGACGGTGGGCGGAGCTGGGCGGATTGGTGGAACCGTACGTCCTTGACTTCTACCGCGATTGGTACGACGTGCCGGTCCAACCTGCCCATGTGTACAACGCCGGCACGTTACCGCCTCCCGCGGGGAATCGCACGTGATCATCGACGCGCACAGTCACATCCTCAGCCTCGCTGACGACCCGGCCTTCACGCTCGAGTACGGACGCGAAGGGTCACTCTGCATCTTCCGGAGCATGGGGGCGGTGCCGGTGCACCGCATGCCCACCGACGCCGAATGGGCCGAGAGCGGGATGTCAGGGTCCGGATGGCCGCTGATCGGACCCGAGGAATCACTGCGTGATCACCCGGGATTCGACAAGGTGGTGGTGCTCGCGGTGTCGCCGCAGTACCTCGATGGTCGCCTCATCGGCACCGTCGACACCAGCGGCGCGCTCGGCGTTTCCGGGCTGCCGCATCCGGACAAGTGCAACGACTACATCGCTGCGGTGGTTCGCAGCGCACCAGAACGATTCATCGGTTTCGCGTCGGTCAACCCGCTGTACCAGGGGACGGACGCTGCTGTCGAGGAGTTGGAGCGCGCGGTCACCGAGTTGCGCTTGACGGGCGTGAAGCTGTACCCGATGTACCAGCACTGGGCCGCCAACGACCCCAAGGTCGCGTTCCCCATCTACGCCAAGGCCGACGAACTGGGCATCCCGGTGATGATCCATCAGGCCGGCTCCACGCGCATCGACGCCAAGCTGGAACTTGGCCGGCCGGCGCTGCTCGACGACGTGGGTCGCGAGTTCCGCAACCTGCGAGTGATCATCGCCCACTGCGGACTGCCCTGGGTCGACGAGGCGCTGTATCTGCTCACCAAGCATCCGCACTTCTTCGCGGACCTCTCATATCTGCTCGCCACGCTGACACGCCGCGACCTCTTCCTCATGCTCTCGCGATGCGAACCCGCATTCGTGCCGCTCGAGAAACTCTTCTTCGGCTCTGACTACCCGGGGTTCCTGTATGACCCCGTGAAACTGCGCGACAAACTGGCGACCGTCAACGACGAGGCTGCGGCGGTTGCGCTGCCGGCTATCCCCGAAGCCAAGATCGCGGGCCTCCTCGGTGACAACTTTGCGGCGGTGGTGCCCGTCGGTCAGGCTGGCGACGCGGACGCACGAACCTGAACAGTGGCAGGGGTGCGCGCTTTCACCTAGGTCCGAATCGGTAGAGAACAGCTTAGGTTCAACCGGTCG
>PKWB01000037.1 GCA_003131685.1 Candidatus Dormiibacterota bacterium | reverse complement strand
ACTCGCGGCGTATGCGAATCGCTACCGGGCGGTGGCGACCACCGCGGGGCTGACCTTACCCAAGGTGACCGGCGTCGAATCGTTCGCCGTCATCGAGGAGATCGAGGGCGATACCACCACCTCGTTTGGTGCGCCGAGCAAGGCCGCAGCCGTTGAGTGCCAGGCGGTCACCGCCAAGGATGCCGATCGTGTCGCGAAACTCCTCGACGCCGCCTGGTCCGTCCTCGATCAGGTGGTAGCGTCATCGCCGGAGGAGCTTCGCAAGGGTCCGCGCGGCGGGGGTCGCAATCGCGACGCGATGTTTGGGCACGTCCTGGGCGCGGAGCAGGCCTATGCTGGGAAGCTCGGGGTGCGTGCGTGGCAGCCGTCAGGCGATGACGTCGCGGGGATTCGGGCGATGCGCGAGGCGCTGCTCACGGTCATTCGCGACGACCGAACCGGCCAACCGGCCCGCGCGGGTGGCTGGCCCCCACGCTATGGCGCCCGCCGTCTCGCCTGGCATGCACTGGATCACGCCTGGGAGATGCAGGACAGAGGATGACACCATGGCCTTCATCGTGAGCACCCGCTGACGCCGTATCACCGATGGCCAAGTGCCCGCATGTCGTGATCGTCGGCGCCGGGTTCGGCGGCCTCGCTGCCACGCGCGCGCTTCGACACGTCGACGTCGACGTGACCATCATCGATCGCAACAACTACCATCTCTTTCAGCCACTGCTGTACCAGGTGGCGTCGGGACTGCTCGATCCCTCCGCGATCGCGAGCCCGGTCCGGACGATTGTGCGGCGCAGTCGCAACGTCGACGTGCTTCGCGCCGAAGTCACGGGTGTCGACGCGACCAAGCAGCAGGTGACAACGTCCACCGGGACGCTCGACTACGACACTCTGATCATCGCGACCGGGAGCGTGACCGACTACGTCGGGAATCAGGACGCCCGCATGCACAGCACCGGTTTGAAAGATCTCAATGAGGCGCTCGCGCTCCGTTCACGCCTGCTGAGTTGCTTTGAGCGGGCGAGCCTCACCACCGATGCGGCCGCCCGCCGGCGGCTCTTGACGTTCGCGGTTGTTGGGGCCGGGCCGACCGGAGTGGAGTATTCGGGCGCCGTTGCCGAGTTGATCAAGCACGTCCTCCCCAAGGACTATCGCCGCATCGATTTTGCCGAGGTGTCGGTCGTGCTCATCGAAGCCGGCGAGCGTGTCCTCGCCACGTTCGCGCCGAGGCTGAGCCGTCTCGCGACGCGCTCGCTGGAGCGCAAGGGTGTCCGCGTCATCCTCGGCGAGTCGGTGCGCGACGTCGATGACCACGGGCTGGTGCTCGCGGGCGGCGAACGCATCGAGACAACCAACGTCGTCTGGACTGCGGGAGTCCGGGCCACGACGCCGCCTGATTTCGCCGCAGACGCTCTGGGTCGAGCCGGGCGCGTGAAGGTGACGCAGTCGCTGCATCTGCGCGATCACCCCGAGGTGTTCGTCATCGGCGACGCCGCAGCGGTCGAGCAGGCGGGAGCGGTGCTGCCAATGCTCGCCCCGGTCGCGATCCAGGGTGGCAAATACGTGGGAGGCGTCATCGCCGCACGCCTGAAGGGGACGTCGAGCTCACCCTTCCACTACCACGACAAGGGCACGATGGCCACCGTCGGTCGCGGCGCCGCCGTGGCACAGATCGGGCCCGTACGCATCAACGGACTGGTCGGCTGGTTCATCTGGATCTTCATCCACCTGCTCTACCTGGTGGGTTTCCGCAACCGAGCTCTGGCGCTCTGGTCGTGGGCCTGGAACTACTTCTTCTGGGACCGGCCCGTGCG
Source organism: Candidatus Dormiibacterota bacterium (assembly GCA_003131685.1). GTDB lineage: Bacteria > Chloroflexota > Dormibacteria > Aeolococcales > Aeolococcaceae > Palsa-851. Next base: position 7,357 of record PKWB01000037.1, on the reverse strand, counting down.
CCTCATCATCGCCCAGACAGGCAACGACGAACCGTCACCGCCGACCGGAGGTTGCGCGGGACCGCCGCCCAACTCAGCGTAGTTTGGGCGGCGAGGTCTCGCTACCAGGTGTAGGAATGTCCCCCTTCCACCAGGCCACGATCAAGCCGTCACCTGGCCCCGCCTCGCACTTCGCCCCTGTCACCCGGTCGGCACACTCTACCTCGGAACGCGCGCGGTCGTTTCGCCGTGCTGGAACCACAGAAAGGTAGCGGCGTGTGCTCCGTGACCCGACCCGTGCTCCGGCAAATCGCCCTCGATCTGGGGCCAGGCAAGGGAAAGGCGCTCCGCCGCGATTCGTCGGAGCGCCCGAGAGGGGGGCAAGGTTTGCGAGTTCCGCCTGTCGCGAGGCTGAAACCACCCGGCATCGAGGTGGTCTCCACGGAGGATGGTCGCCGACTCCACCTGCAGTATCGGGCAGTATGGTGCAGAACCGCAACCCACGTCCGAGATCCACGAAAAGCAAGGTGCTCGAGCTCCGCTCTCAACGGCAAGCGGACGCGGCGAATCCCAGCGAGTGGACACAGGTGGGGCTGGCCCAGAAGGTGGGTGCTTCGGTACGGTCGATAAAGGCCTGGGAGGCCGGCGATACGGTGCCGCGCCAGTTTTATCGCCGCCGCTTGGCCAAGGTACTCGGCGTCAGGGTTGCGGACCTGGGATTCTGAACCGGCGGCCCACGACGTGGCGGNNCGGCCGCCGACTAACTCACGTGACCGTGATCGTCCGTTGGACGATGGGTCCGGCACCATCGCCAGGGAACGCGGATCCCACTCCGCTGAACATCACGAGCGTGACCTTGTATGTGCCTGGTGCCGCGTAGGCATGGTGCGGGCTTGCTCCCGAACCGGTCGCGCCGTCGCCGAAATCCCAGAAGTACGTGAGCACCGGCTGAGCACTCACCGTCGTCAGCCCGCTGAAGTTGATCGTGTGGCCGGACCTGGGGTGTGACGGTGAGAAGGTGAATCCGTTGGAGAACCCGCCATGCCCGGTGGTGACGATGGCGCCGGTCCCGGCCGACGACCCGTCGATGGCGAAGACTGTCAAGCCGATCGAGTAGGAACCCGCAGAGGGGAAGGTGTGCGAGATCCTGGGAGTCGACTGCTCGACGGTTTGAGCCGCGAATACGTCGTTGAACTGCCAGACGTACAGGGTGAAGCCGGGCGATCCGATCGAGCCCGAGGCATCGAAGTTCAACGTGAGCCCAGAGCCCTTCGTGACTTTGAACGTCGCCGATGGAGTGGCGGGTGCCGGCGAGAGCCGCTGCAGGCAGGCGTGGCCGGTGTTGCTCCACTCCTCCTGATACCAGTAGAAGTGGCCGTTGATCACCTGGTTGTACGCCGCGCCGTCGGGCGCGTGCCCGAGTGGGGTCCCCATCTGGCCATCGCACTGGTCGCCGACCTCCTCGCCCTGCTGCGCGCCGGCGCCGTTGGTCCAGGCGTCGTTCGGGATTGGATCCGTGATCGACTCGTTGTGCTCGTGGCTCAGCCCGCCGGAGAGCTCGCCGTCAGCAATGCCGTTCGGATGGTTTCCGTCGTCACAAGCAGGATTGCCAGGGACAAAGGGATCGTTGGCGTAGATCAGGAATTGCGAGAGCGAAGTGTTCTGATGGTACGCGCAGAAGGCGGCCAGCGTGTTGAAGGGCACTATGCCCGCGGAGCATCCGCCAAAATTGGTCGTGGGGTCGTTGGTGAAGCAGGTTTCGACGTGGGGCGGCGTGAGCAGGAAGTACTCGTGGTGCAGATCGGCTTTGAACCCGTGAGTGGTGACGAACTTCACCAGCTCCTGCTGGATCTGGGGGTCGGTGAGGCAGTCTACGACCGGACTGTTCACCGGGCACTGGGCCGCCGGATAGGGGTCTTTGTCCACCAGGACCCCTCCGAACGTCACCGCATAGCTGGAGTGGGCGCCGGTCAGGTCGGCGTACTGTGCTGAGACCGAGTCGGTGTTCTGGACGCCGCCGCTGTCGTGAGCAAGGTCTGTGAAGTACCGTTTCAGCCCAGAGACGTAGCCGGTGGGGTAGGCACCCACGCCGCCCGGACTCCACATCAGCATGTAGTCCGTACTCGACGGCATGACCGGACCGCCGTTGTAGTCCATGTTGGTGAAGACTTGGTCGAATGGCGCCGCGCCCCGGAGGGGGACGATCGATGCCCGGTGCTGGGAGTGCGCTGACCCGCTCGAGCCCGTGCCGGGCGCGGCCGATACGCCCGTGGCGCCTGCTGACCCCAGCGCGATCGTCGTGGCGGCAGCCGCCCCCAGAAAGATCCAACGCTTATGGCTGTCCATGCCCACCTCCTTACCTTGGAACGGTTTGCGGCGGAATTAGAGCAGATGCGTCGAGCCCGTGACAACGGTCCACGGGCATATACGTTCCGAGGTTACGGGGGACTCTCCCCCGGTCGGCCGACTCGAGAACCTACCTGGGAACCGCAGGTGCCGCCGTCCTAGCCGCCTGTCTGCGGTTGCTCACGCCGAGCTTGGCCAGGATCGCCGCCACGTGATGGTCGACGGTCTTTTCCGCAAGGTGCAGGCGTCCGGCGATCTCGCGGTTGCTCAACTCCTCGCCGAGCATCCCGAGCACCTCCACCTCGCGGGTCGTCAGCCCGCCGGCGTTCTGTTTCGTCGAGGGACGCGGCCGACGAGGCACGCTTCGAGCGCCGCCTTCACGGAGGAGGCGCGCTGCAAGCGCGGCGGCCGGTCTCGCGTCAAGTGCCTGGAAGATGGCGAGTGCGCGCCGGTGATCCTCGTCTGGTCCTCCCGTGCAGAGTGCGATCGCAGCCTCATATTGGCAGCCAAGCCGCGTCCACGCTGCCGCTGCGCCAGCCGTGTCCCCGATGAGCTCCAGGGCATACGGACCCATGGAATCGGTGGGCTTTGCATCATCGACTCCACAGCGTCGTCGCCACGCCACGAGCTCGCTCAGCGCCGGTATGGCGCAATGGTGCATCGCCAGCTCCACGGCGTGATCGGTTGCGGCGCGGGTAACGCCGGCGGACTTTGCGCCGCCCTCGAGCCACGCGATCTCGGCGCATGCGGTGGCGACAGGCAGGAGGTGCTGGAGCTCTCCGGTTGGTGCCGCGATCGCCTGCGCCGCCGCAAGCGGGCCGTGGTGGTCGGGATCGCCGCGACGCGCCCGCAGCAGCGCAATGATGCAATGGGTCAGCGTTTGCGCGACCGCGTTGGCGGTGCCGGATCGCAGAAGTGTCGAGGTCGCCTCGGTCGCCTCGTCCCAGTGGCCCTGGTCGAGGAGGCGGCGAGCTTGGTGTGCGAGGATCTCGAATCGCCAGGCATCAAGCCCGCGCTCGAGGCAGTATTCGACACCTTCTCGTTGATACGCCTCGGCACGCGCGTAGTCGTGCACGCGGACGGCCGCCCACGCCAGGTGGATGTAGGCGCGACCAGCCTGCTCGTCGAATCCCCATTCCCTGCAAAGGTGCAAGCTCCGTTCGAGACCCCGCCGGCCGTCGTCATCGCCGAGTAGATAGCCCGCTGTGCCGATGGAATTCATCGCATGCACGAGCGTCTCCCGGTCGTCGATGCGCTCGGCGAGCTCCTGCGCCTTTGCGCCCCAGTAACGCGTCGCCACCGTGTCCTCGACGTTCAGCGCGAGCATGGCACGATTCGCGTACGCCATCGCAAGCTCATGGCCCGGAGCCAGCGTCTCCAGCACAGCAACTGCTGCCAACCCCGTCTCGGTTGCTTCGGCGACCTGCCCGTGACAGCGGAGATTCGATGACATCGCGCGCAGCGCGTCACCCTCACGCAGCCGGTCGCCGAGCAACCGATACGTCGCCAACGCCTCCCGGCGCGTCTCGATCGCGTCCGCGTAATGGCCGATGAGGAAGCACTCCCACGACCGAAGCGAGAGGAGTTCGGCGCGCTGCTCATCGGTGAGCGCCCAACCAAAACGCAGCGCGCGCCCATACTGTGCCGCCGCCTCCCGATGTGCCCGAGCCTGCGCGGCGACAGCCGCCGCCTGGGGGGCGAAGCGAAGCACCGCATCGATGTCACCCGCGGCCTCTGCGTGGTGTGACAGCGATGTCGGATCAATGGGTCCACGCCTCGGATCGGACAGCGCCGTCAGCGCGGCGCGGTGGAGGGAAACGCGGCGCGGAGGCGATAGCGACATCTCAACAGCCAGGCGCGCAAGCTCGTGACGGAAGGCGACACCGCCGCGGATCGGGGCGAGCACACCGGACGCAAGGCATTCCTCAACGCCAGCCACGGCCTCGTCATCCATTGCCTCGAGGATGCCGATGTCGACGCCCGTCGGAATGATGGCGACCGTCTCGACCAGCCGCTGCGCGACCGGCCCCAGGCGCGCCACCCTTGCGAGGACAGCGTCCTGGACTGTCGCCGGGAGCGTGTCCCCGCCTGCAGCGAGCACTTCGGTGACGAAGAAGGGATTGCCGCCCGTGTTGCGGTACAGCTCTGCCGCATCGAGACCGTACGGCGATGCGAGATCTGCGACTGCGGCTTTCGACAACGGGCTCAGGGAGAGGCGCGCGACGGCCGGGCTGGTCGCGATGTCGCCGATGAGCACGCGCAGCGGGTGGGCACGGTCGATCTGGTCGTCCCGGTAGGTGCCGACCGCGAGTACCGGCGCCGATTCCACCTTGCGGGCGAGCAGCCTGATGACGTCCAGAGTGGCGTCGTCAGCCCAGTGGAGGTCCTCCAGAATCACGACGCACGGGGGTCCTGCCCGCAGCTGGTCGAGAAATGCCGCAGCCACTTCATGGGGCCGGCCGCCCCGGGCCACCATCGCTTCGAGGTCTCCACCCGTTGTATGGGAGATGTCGACCAGTGGGCCGAGTGGGTGTGGAGTCGCGAGCGCGTCGCACGCTCCCGAGAGGATTCGCGCCGACTGACTGGCGCAGAAGCGCCGCACCAGAGAGGTCTTGCCGACGCCCGCCTCACCGCCGATGAACACGAAGCGGCCGGCCGAGGACATCGCGACGGCGGCGAGGTGGTGCTCCAGCGCGGCGAGCGGTTCTTCCCGCTCGAGCAGATCCCCCGATCCTGCAATGGCTTGCGACGTGTTCAAAGCCCCGACCTCCCGTGAATGGGGCCAATTGTAGAACGCGACCGAGGGACCGTTCCCGGCCTGCGGGCGAAGATGGGTAACCGCAAGCGCCAATCTAGGTAATCCTCCCGATTCGCGCACGGCAGAGCCACTCCTAGTCTCGCTGCAGGTACTCGCGCCAGCGAGGACAGCACAAGGAGGAGCGCATATGCCGAGATACGTCGTGGAGCGGACCTTTCCGGAAGGACTCAACATCCCCGTCGACGCGCAGGGGGCAGCAACCTGCCTGGCCGTCGTCGACCGCAACGCCGATGACGCCGTCACCTGGGTCCACTCGTATGTCAGCGACGACAAGAGGAAGACCTTCTGCATCTATGACGCGCCGAGCCCGGAGGCGATCCGCAAGACCGCCGACCGCAACTCCCTGCCGCTCGACCAGATCACGCAGGTGAGCGTCCTCGATCCCTACTTCTACCGATGACCGGACCACAACGGCTTCGAGGGCGTCGGTCACATCACCGGCCGACGTCACCACCAGAACAAAGAATCGCCAATCAAAAGGAAACGAGTTACATGATGATGCTGTCTCGCCGGTTCGGAAGGGTGGTTAGACGCCCTGCCGGAGCCGCCATGCTCACCCTGGGCCTCCTTGCGGCGGCCCCTCAATTCAGCTCAGCTGTGAGCGCCCAAGCCAGTTCTCGTTCTTGCACCACCCCCGTCACCAGCGCCCCAACCGGTCCTGCGACCGTGTCGACGAAATCGACATCCTTCGGCAGGGTGCTGAGCGTCGGTTCGGGCGCCAACGCCGGTTGCTCTCTGTACATTCTCACGTCGGACCAGCTCCATTCGTTGACGTTTGGTCTTGCGGCCTTTGCCTGCAGCGACGGCCCAAACCCCATAGGGCAGCCATGCGACAGCGTCCTCTGGCCGACGCTCTTGACCAAGGGTGCTCCCATCGCCGGGCCGGGGGTCAACGGCTCCCTCCTCGGGACGGTGACCCGCACCGACGTGCTCTCTGGCACGAGCGTGCAAGAGGTGACCTACGCCGGTCTGCCGCTGTACCGGTTCTTCCTGGACGAGACGCCGGGGGAAACGGACGGGGCCAACCTGTTCGACCCGGTGACCAGTCCCGCCGGCACCTGGTATCTGGTGGAGCCAGGCCGAGGCAATCCCGCGACTGGTCGGGTTCAAATGCGGTCTGAGACGGTCAGCGGCAGCGAGGTGCTCGCGGCCTCGATGGACAATGACTTCTCCCTCCTGCCGCATGGGAACTTCCCCGTCTACACCTTGAGCAACAAGAATGGCCAGGCCTGCCAGAAGTTCTGTGCACTGATCTGGCAGCCGGTCCTCACCTCCGGGCAGGCTGAAGCCGGGCCGGGCGTCGATCAGCACGCACTCGGAGTCGTCGTCAGGCCGGACCGCACTCACCAGGTGACCTATAGGGGCAAGCCTCTGTACCTCTTCATCGAGGACGCCTACATACCGGGCATCACCGGGACGCAGAGCATCAACGGCGCGGGTGCGGTCACCCCGTGGGGTGTGTTCAACACGATCCGGTTGTCCTAATACGGGAGACCGATCGGGTGGTCGTGCGGTAGGGTCCGCGCCCGGCGACGGTGAAGGACTACCCAGTTCCCCAAGCAACACAACGAAGCCCCGGCCGATCAGTCGGCTGGGGCTTTGTGCTGGAGCCCAAGGTGAGGATTNNGGCCTACGCCTTACCAAGGCGCACTTTCCGGCGACGCCCCATTTTGAACTCGATGGAGGGTTCCTTGGCCCGATATGGACAACGCCTTCGGGTGTAGAGATACCGATGGAGCACGGTGGATACGTCGATAGGAAACTGTACGGGGCGCAGAGGCAGGGCGTCAACCACGGTGCGATCGCGATCAAGACGCACCAATGCCTGCGTCAGGCCACCGCGTTGCGCGTTTGGAAACACTAGTTGCGTCGCCGTGGGCACGAATGGGTACGACACGGCTTGATTTCGGCGCTGCGATGTGCGCTTCGGCGCCTGCGAGAACCGGTTGGAGGCCGACTCCTAACCCCTCTAGTAACAGGACGCTCGTGTGCGCGGGTGAAACGTCACTTGGTGGTGTGCCTCGATCGTGAACTAGACCGCTTAGCGCGGAGTTCCGGACGTCGAGCGTGCCTTGTACTGCACACCGTCGCCAGCGTGCTCGTGCCGCGCGTCCTCGGTTGAGCTGACCGCATCCAGGGCTTTCAGAGGTAACTATCCCGGACTGTGTAATTGAACGCGCTTGGAAAGCGCTAGCTAGATCCCATAAGTTGATG
>PKWB01000178.1 GCA_003131685.1 Candidatus Dormiibacterota bacterium | reverse complement strand
CTCGCCCGCCGATCCTCATCGGCGGTGGCGGTGAGCGAAAGACCCTCAAGCTCGTGGCGCGGTACGCGGATGCGTGCAACCTCTTCGCGATGGGGCCCCAGGAGGTGAAGCGAAAGCTCGACATCCTCGCGCAGCACTGCGAGGACGAGGGGCGCGACATGGCCACGATCAAGAAGACCATCCAGGGCGGGGCTGATCCCACCACGGATGTGGACGGGTTCCTCCGGGAGATGGAGGAGTACGCCAAGCTCGGAATCGCCATGGTCGGCGTGCGCAACACCTCACCCGACCCGGTCAGAACCGCGAAGGATCTTGCCCAGTTGGCCCCGAGGCTCGCCCAGATCGGGCCGGCGTGAGTCAACTCGGCCCCGCCTGAATCAGGCGGTCTGCCGAGCCGGAAGCCCGTAGCAGTTATGCTACGCTGGTCGTGTGACCGATATTCCCGCTCGTGAACTGCGTAACGACGTGAGCGGCGTGCTCCGCCGAGTCGAATCCGGTGAGCGGCTTCGGGTGACCGTGAGCGGCAGGCCCGTCGCCGAGCTGATTCCGCTGGTGAGCCGGCCCCGGTCGATGCGCTGGGAGGACTTGATGCGCGAGGTCGACGAATGGCGCGCGGACGCGGCGCTGGCGGACGACTTGAAGCGGCTCGTGCCCGACACGACAGACGACGTCCCGCTGCCGTGACCGATGATCCGGCGGGCACAGCCCTGGCGGACACGTCACTGTTCATCGCAGTCGAGCAGAGCCGCCCACTCGCGGACCGAACGCCCGAGAGAATCTCTGTGTCCGTCGTCACAGTTGGAGAGTTGTGGCTCGGTGTCCTGGCGGCCACTGACACGACGACCCGGGCTCGGCGGCTGGAAACACTCACGCGAGCAGAGGCGCTCGATCCTCTTCCCATCGACAGCCGAGTGGCCCACGAATGGGCCGCACTTCGGATCGCTCTTCGCGACGAGGGCAGGCGAATGCCGCTGAACGACTCCTGGATTGCAGCCACGGCGCTGGCCAACCGACTGCCGGTGGTGACGCAGGACGACGACTACGACGGCATCCCGGGCCTTGCTGTCATTCGCGTCTGACTGCCCGGGCCCTTACGCTGCGCGGCGGCGGACCAGCCAGACCGTCGCGGCGACGAGGAGCAGGGAAAGCGCGAGGAGCCAACCGCCTTCGATCCACTGGAACGGCCAGAACCGGCCGGCCGGTTGGTATGTCGTCAATTGCGTGTAGCCATGCCGGATCAGATACTGCACGGGGTCGCCGAGGTTGACCGGGGTCGAGGGCCCGGGTTGGAATAGTTCAGGTGTCACCGCCCGGACGTCGACCCGGGCGAGCGTGTTGTTGATCATCTCGAGGCTTGCTGGATTGCCGCCCCTGAACCACCCCTGGTTGATCACCAACGCCTGGACAGGAATGGTCGCTTTGGTGCTGACCAGCGGCGCCGTGTAATGCGCGCGCAGATACCCTCCGGTCGCGAAGGCGAGCCCTGCCCATACGGCGATCGTGGCGAAGATTGCTGGGATGACTCGGCGTATCAGGACGCCGGCCATGACGCCGATCGCGAACGCGGTCAGCGTCCACGCGGCGAGCGCAACCCCAAGCAGATCGAACAGGGTGGGATAGAGCGGTCCGTTGTTGTCGCCCGCGCCGAAGATCGGTTGGATGTACCAGGAGACGAGCACGCTGAACGCACCGGCGCCGACCGTGACCGCGACCGCGAGTGGGATGAGCTTGGCGACGGTCCAGCGCGCCCGCCCGAAGCCCTGGGNNCCGGCGAACGCTCCGATCAGCGCGGGGATCGCCTGAAAAAGGCCGAGTGTCACCCCGACGCCGGGCGCGTACGAATTCAAGAAGTTGCCCGCGACCTGGTTGCAGATATTTGAGCTTGCCGGGCGGCAGCCGGTCACCGCGCTGTAGGCGGTGTGCATCGCCAGGCCCGTGATCAGCAGGTACGCGCCCGCTGCTCCGAGCAACGCCGCGACCCCGGCCAACGTGAGCCGGTGCTGCCGCCAGGTGACCCACGCCATCCGTCGCCACGGAAGCGGCCGCGTGCCCACGTTGTGACCCGCTCGCGCAGGCATCGCCACCACGCTCAATTCCTCATCTCCATCGGTTGAACGATCGCGGGGCGTGCGGGACCAAGCAGCGCCGCGGCGGCGGGGTCGCGCATGTACGCGAGTGTCAGCTCTTCCAGGCTCACTGGGTGGCTCTCCCAGCCCGGAGGCACCGGCTCGGTCGTTCCGTCGGTCCTGACCAGCAGGTGGGCCAGGGCCTCGCCGCGCCGGGCGTGCACGATGTTCAGCCGTCGGGTGTGGTTGCCGGCGTCGGCGGCCGGGCCGGTGAGGACGTGGTGACTGGCGAGCAGGTCGTCGACCTCGCCCGCCAATTGGACGCGCCCACTCGACATGAGGACGAGGAAGTCGGCCACCCGTTCCAGCTCGGCGAGCACATGCGAGGAAAGCACCACCGACACGCCGTCGTCGGCAATCGCGGTCATCACCGTGGCCATGAAGTCATGCCGGGCGAGCGGGTCGAGCATCGCCATCGGCTCGTCCAGCACAAGCAGTTGAGGATGCCTGGCCAGCGCAAGGGTCAGTGCGAGCTGCGCCTGCTGGCCGCCGGACAGCTTGCCGGCCCTGCGCTCCAGCGGGATGCCCAGCTCGTGCAGCCGAGCCTTGGCATAACTCTCGTCGAATCGCCGGTTCAGGTTGCGGGTCAGGTGCACCATGTCGGCGGCGGACAGGTTCTTGTACAGCGGCGTGTCCTGGGCGACGAACGCGATGCCGTCCAACGCACCCGGCGATCCCGCGGGCAGGCCGCCGAGGACGGTGACGATGCCGGCGCTCTGAGCCGCCAGGCCGACGGTCAGGTTCAGCAGGGTCGTCTTTCCCGCGCCGTTCGGTCCAACCAGCGCGGCCACGTGACCGTCTGGGATCGCCAGGGTGCACTCACGCAGCGCCCAGGTGCTGCCGTAGCGCTTGCCCAGGCCGGTGGATTCGATGACGTTCATGCGACGCCCTCCGTTTCGCCGCGAGCGACGTCACCGTTGCCGGAGCGGCCGCGGCGGTCACGAAAATCCCGCAGCTCGCTGGTGAAGAGAGCAACCATCCCGTCTTCATCCAGCCCCGCTGTATCCGCGGTGTTGAGCCAGGCGAGGAGGGAGCGCCGAAGCCGGGTCAGCTCGGGCAGCGTGGCCTGGCTGAGCGTGGCCTTGATGAACGTGCCCTGACCGGGGCGTCCGGTCGCCAGGCCCTTGATCTCGAGCTCACGATATGCCTTGAGCACCGTGTTCGGGTTGATGGCCAGCGAGGCGACCGCGTCCCTGACCTTGGGCAGTTGGTCGCCCGGCTTGAGATACCCGAGCCTCATCGCGTGCTCGACCTGGTGGACGAGCTGGAGGTGGGTCGGCACGCCGGAAGCGGGGTCGAGCCGGAAGTCGATCGGCGACGCCGGTCCGGGTGCAGCCGCCGCTACACTGTCGCGGTCGCTGACATCTTTATCTATTGTCATAAGACAAGAATACAGCACATTTGCCCTGCTGGCAACCCCGAGCCCGGCGACCGCACTGTCAAGGCGGGGTTGACTTTTACCCTCTGGTTATATTACCTTTGGGTAATGGATGTGAAAGACCCCCTGAGCCGCGCCTTTGCGGCACTTGCCGACCCCACCCGCCGGGCGATCCTCGAGCGCCTCGCGGCCGGGGAAGCCGGCGTCGTCGAACTCGCAGACGTCTCCACGCTGACGCAGCCTGCCATCACCAAGCACCTCAAGGTGCTCGAACGGGCCGGTCTGATCGGCCGGGCTCGCGACCGCCAGCGCCGCCCGGCACGACTTCAGCTCGAGGGCCTGCTCCCGGTGGACGACTGGCTCCGCCGCGCCCACACCGAATGGTCCGACCGCCTCGACCGTCTCGAGACCCATCTTGCCGTCCAAACCGAAGCAACCATCACCGAGGAGAACCCCGATGCCTGAAGCCCGCACCGCAGTGGACGTCCGATCCGCGACACCGGCCAAGCAACTCGTCATCGAGCGCACCCTCAAGGCCTCGCCGGAGCGGGTCTTTGACGCCTTCACCGACCCGGAGCAGCTCAAGAGCTGGTGGTGGCCCAACGGCTTCACCTGCCCCGCAGCGGAGGTTGACCTTCGCGTCGGCGGGGCGTACCGGCTCGCAATGGAGTGGCCGGACTTCATCCCTGCCGAGGCGCAGTTCTCCCATTACATGGGTGGTGAGTACTACGAGATCGATCGTCCGCATCGCCTCGTCATGAGCGGCCGGGCCGTCAACGACGAGCAGGGCGAGCTCTTCGCAACGCTCATCGAGGTGACCTTCGAGCCGCGCGACGGGGGCACCGCGCTCACCGTGCGCCAGTCCTACTTCGAGCCGATGCCGCCCGCTGAGGCGATGGCCGGTGCCGAGCAGGGCTGGTCCGAGCAGCTCGACAAGCTCGAGCGGCTGCTCGCGGGCTAACCGAGAGACTCGCATGAAGATACCCGCGCTTGAAACCGCCGAGGTCGAGGGAGCCGTGCTCAAGCCACCGTAGTAGGAGAAGGGTGGTGTACTAGAGGCCATGAGACAGACCTGGTTCATCACCGGCTCCTCACGCGGCCTGGGCCGAGCCCTCGCCCGGGCCGCCCTCGAGGCCGGCGATCTCGTCGCCGCCACCGCCCGCCACCCGGCGCAGCTCGAGGACCTCCTCGCCGAATACGGTGAGCGCATCCACACCATCGGCCTGGATGTCACCGACGCCCAAGCCGCCCGCTCAGCGATTGCCGAAGCCCGCCATCACTTTGGCCGATTGGACGTCGTCGTCAACAACGCGGGTTACGCCAACGTCTCACCCATCGAGACCAGCGAGGACGAGGACTTCCGCGCCCAGTTCGAGACCAACTTCTGGGGCGTCTACCACGTCTCCAAGGCAGCGATCCCGGTCCTGCGGGAGCAAGGGGGCGGCCTCGTCATGCAGATCTCGTCGGTGGGGGGACGCGTCGGCGGCTCACCCGGGATCGCGTCGTACCAGGCGGCCAAGTTTGCGATCGACGGCTTCAGCAGGGTGCTGCGAGCCGAGACCGCGCCGTTCGGGGTGAAGGTCATGGTGGTCGAGCCGAGCGGCTTTCGGACCGACTGGGCCGGCTCCTCGATGACGGTCCACGACATCCCCGAGGCCTACAGCCCGACGGTCGGCGCCATGAACAGCCGCGTCCGGCAAAGCACCGATGGCCCCGCAGGCGACCCGACGCGAGCGACAGAGATCCTCGTCCGGGTCGCCAAGCGCCATAACATCCCGGACCACCTGCCTCTCGGGGTGAATGCTGTGGAAGGTTCGATCCGTCTCGACGAGCAACTCCTCGCCGAGGACCGCAGATGGAGCGACGTGAGCCGCTCCGCCGACTTCAGCGAGCCCTATCCGGTGGATCTCCCGGCCGACGCGCCGACGTAGATCGGAGGACTGCGTGCGAGCTGTGGTGCTGCGGCGCTTCGGGCCACCGGAGAACCTGGCCATCGAGGACGTGCCTGACCCTCGAGCGGGCGTCGGTCAGGTCGTCGTCGAGGTGGAGATGGCGAGCATCACCTTCGTGGACACGCAGACGCGGGCCGGGCGTCCACCCAACGCGGCGATGACCCCCGCATTGCCCGTCGTACTCGGCAACGGGGTTGGCGGAGTCATCGCATCGATCGGTGCAGAGGTCGATCCGCGGTTGAGCGGGCGTCGGGTGGTCACTTCCACTGGCGGGTCGGGCGGTTACGCGGAGCGAGTTGCGGTCGAGGCGGCTGGGGTCATCGAGATACCCGACGGCCTGGAAATGGCCGACGCGGTTGCCCTGCTCGCGGACGGCCGAACCGCCATCGGCCTGATCGACCTGGCATCGATCCAGACCGGAGAGACGGTGCTCATTGAGGCCGCTGCCGGCGGGGTTGGCAGCCTCCTCGTGCAGCTGGCGGCGCGCGCCGGTGCGAGGGTGATCGCGGCCGTCGGGGGCGCGCGAAAGACTTCCGTAGTCCGCGGCCTCGGAGCGCACGTAATCGCCGACTATTCAGAGCCGGGGTGAGCCGAACGGCTCCGGGACGAGGTTGGCGCGGTCGATGTTGTCTTGGACGGGGTGGGTGGTGAGATCGGCCTCGCCAGTCTCGGAATGCTCGGTCAAGAGGGCCGGTTCGTCCGCTACGGGATGGCCAGCGGCAGCTTCACGCAAGTCCCCACACCCGCAACAGCCATGCGACACGTCCAGATCCTCAGATCGGCTCCAAGGAGCCCGGAGGAACTCCGGACGCTGACCCGGCGTGCCTTCGACGAGGCGCTGGCATGCCGGCTGCGCCCGGTGATCGGTCAGACCTTCCCCCTCGAAGGGGCTGCCGACGCACATGCCGCCATTGGCGCCCGGGCGACCATCGGCAAGACGCTGCTCCTCACGTCGCCGACGCGCTTCAGACGCCGCGGTTTGGAGACGCCATGAGGCTTTTACGCTTCGCTTGAGCTCGCCTAAGGCTGAGAATTGACTTCGAAAATGGCCCTGGAAGGCCGGTGGTGGAGCGGGGGGGACTCGAACCCCCGACCTCTGCCGTGCGAGGGCGCGGGTAGGAATTCGAATACGAGGCGGCCTAAAAGTGGCCGTTTGATCAGTTCCCTCGCGACAGTGGACACGACGAAAGACCCGAAGACAAGGAGTGACTCGCGTCGACTCGAACGCCCAACACCACTGGAGCGCTCGTCGCGAAAGCTCGGCGGTTTGCCGGGCTTCACGCCGCGCGGCGGCGGACCAGCCAGACGGCCGTGACAATGAGGAGCAGGGAGAGCGCGAGCAGCCAACCGCCTTCGATCGACTGGAACGGCCAGAACTGGCCCGCCGGTTGGTACGTCGTCAACTGCGTGTAGCCGTGCTGGATCAGATACTGAACGGGGTCGCCGAGGTTGGCCGGGGTGGAAGGCCCGGGCTCGAACAGTTCAGGCGTCACCGCCCGGACGTCGACCCGCGCAAGCGTGTTGTTGATCATGTCCAGGCTTGCTGGGTTGCCGCCCCTGAACCACCCTTGGTTGATGATCAAGGCTTGGACAGGGATGTTGAGTTTGGTGCTGACCAGCGGTGCCGTGTAGTGCGGGCGCAGATACCCTCCGGTCGCGAACGCGAGGCCAGCCCATACAGCGATCGTGGCGAACATTGCTGGGATGACTCGGCGGATCAGGAAGCCCGCCAGGACGCCGATCGCGAACGCGGTCAGCGTCCACGCTGCGAGTGCAACCCCGAGGAGGTCGAAGAGGGTCGGATACAGCGGACCGTTGTTGTCGCCTGCGCCGAAGATCGGCTGGACGTACCAGGTGACGAGCACGCTGAACGCTCCGGCGGCCAGCGTGATTACGACCCCTAGCGGCACCAGCTTGGCAATGGTCCAGCGTGCTCGCCCGAAGCCCTGGGTCCATGCATAGCGGAAGGTGCCGGTCTCGAGTTCCCTGGCCAGCAGGGGCGCACCGGCGAACGCTCCGATCAGCGCCGGGATCACCTGAAACAGGCCAAGGGTTATTCCTACGCCCGGCGCGTATGAACTCAGGAAGCTGCCGGCGACCTGCTGGCAGATCGCTGAACTTGCCGGTCGGCAGTCGCTCACCGCGGCGTAGGCGATGTGCATTGTCAGGCCAGTGATGAGCAGGTACACCGCCGCCAGGCCGAAGACCGAGACGACGCCGGCAAACGTGAGCCGGTGCTGCCGCCAGGTGACCCAGGCCATCCTTCGCCACGGCAGCGGCCGAAGGCTCGCGTCTTGTCCCGCCAGCGTGGGTATGGTCGCTGCGCTCAATTCCTCACCTCCATGGGCTGAACGACTGCGCGCGCGGGGCCAGGCAACGCCGCCGCGGCGGGATCGCGCATATAAGCCAGGGTCAGTTCTTCGAGGCTCACCGGGTGGGCCTCCCAGCCCGGCGGCACCGGCTCGGTCGTTCCGTTGGTCCTCACCAGCAGATGGGCCTGCGCCTCACCGCGCCGAACGTACACGACGTTCAGTCGCTTGATGTACTCGCCGGCTTCGGCGGCGGGGCCAGTGAGCACGCGGTGACACGAGAGGAGGTCGTCGACCTCGCCTGCCACCTGGACGCTGCCACCCGATAGCAGGACGAGGTAGTCGGCCACGCGCTCTAGTTCGGCCAGCACGTGCGAGGACAGCAGCACCGACACACCATCGTCGGCAATTGCGGTCATTACGGTCGCCATGAAGTCGTGTCGGGCGAGCGGGTCGAGCATGGCCATCGGCTCGTCTAGCACAAGCAACTGGGGACGTCTGGCGAGCGCCAAAGTCAGGGCGAGCTGCGCCTGCTGGCCGCCGGACATTTTGCCGGCCTTGCGTTCCAGCGGAATGTCCAGATCGCCGAGCCGATCCTTGGCGTAACCCGCATCAAAGCGGCGGTTCAGGTTGCGGGTCAAGTGCAGCATGTCTGCGCCGGACAAGTTCTGGTACAGCGGCATGTCCTGGGCGACGAACGCGATGCCGTCCAACGCAGCCGACGATCCGGCGGGCTTCCCGCCGAGGACGGTGACGATGCCCGCGGTCTGAGCCGTCAGGCCGACCGCCAGGTTCAGCAGGGTGGTCTTGCCCGCGCCATTCGGTCCGACCAGCGCCGCCACGTGCCCTTCGGGGATCGCCAGGGTGCAGTCGTGCAGCGCCCACGTGTTGCCGTAGCGCTTGCCGAGGCCGATGGACTCGATGACGTTCATGCGACGCCCTCGGTTTCGCCGCCTGCCACGCGACGGTCGTCGGAGCGGCCGCGGCGGTTACGAAAATCCCGTAGCTCGCTGGTGAAGAGCGCAACCATCCCGTCTTCATCCAGTCCTGCCGTATCCGCGGTGCCCAGCCAGGCGAGCAGGGAGCGGCGAAGCCGGGTCAGCTCGGGCAGTGTGGCTTGGCTGAGAGTTGCCGTGATGAACGTGCCCTGACCGGGCCTCCCGGTCGCCAAGCCCTTGATCTCGAGCTCGCGGTAGGCCTTGAGCACCGTGTTGGGGTTGATGGCCAGCGAGGCGACCGCGTCCCTGACCTTGGGCAGCTGGTCGCCGGGCTTGAGGTATCCGAGCCTCATGGCGTGCTCGACCTGGTGGACGAGCTGCAGGTGAGTCGGTACGCCCGTGGCGGGGTCGAGCCGGAATTCGATCGGTGACGCCGGTCGGCCCACCGCCGCGGCCGGGCTAACGCCGCCCTTGATATCTTTATCTACTGTCATAAGACAATGCTACAGCAGATGAGGCCGGAGATTACAACGTCTCCTGGTGCCTGGTAGATATACAAAACCTGGTGGATGCCTCCGAGAAGCGCAGTTCCACTCAGTCGCCGAAGTGGTGAGGGCGCCCCTACCACGCCGTGAGCTCGGGTGACAGCCCCTGCTCGCGCTCGAACTCCAGCTGCGAAGCTTCCAGCTGCGCATCGATCTCGGGGGTGAGCCAACCGGCGACGGCCTTGCCCCCGGGGTGGTTGTGCGGGCCGCCGGCGGCGTCCTCCGCGTTGATGCGGTCCACCGCGCGGGCAAGCCGCTCGCGCACCGCCTCCTCGGACATGCCCCTCTGACGCAACTGACGTTCCACCTGGTCGTAGACACGCTGAGCCACCAGGCGGTCGATCTCCTCCCCGGCCTCCGCCCGGGTCGCCTCCTGGGCCAGCTCGGGTCCGCCGAGCACCTCGACCAGGGCGCGCTGCCGATCGGTGGCCAGCCCCCGGAGGTCGTCCTCGACGGTGATCCGCTCGGTCGTCTCGTAGCGCTCCGGGTAGTCGAGCGCCGACTCCTTCAATTCGCTGCGGGCCCACGCCTGCACGGTCCGCTCCTCGGCGGACCGGTTTGTTTCCTTCCAGTGCTCGACGCCGAGGGTGTCTCGCTCGGGCCGCGTGAACACCTCGTAGTAGTGGGTGGCCAGGGTGGCGCGTGACATCGCGGTGTACGCCCACTCCCGGGTGGCGCCCTCGGATCCCACCACCAGGGCAATGTCGGTGGTCATCCCCTGCGCCTTGTGCACCGTCAGCGCGTAGCCGCGATCGATGGCGTCGTAGTGGGTGGTGTCCAGGGTCAGCGCGCGCTTGTCGGGACGCTCCAGGGTGAGCGTCTGGCGCTCGACGTCGACGGCTGTGACCACGCCGCGGGTGCCGTTGTTGACCGCGGCGCTGCGCTCGTTGGCCAAACAGATGACCCGGTCGCCCACCTGGTACTCCTTGTCACCGACGGTGAGCGCCGGACCGTGGACCCGTCCCTCGGCCACCGACCGGGCGTGGGCGAGTTCGTTGAGCGCGGCGACCTCGTCACGACGCCGAGCGAGGATGACCGTGTCGAGACCCCCGGCTTCGAGCCGGGCGTGATCCTCGATCACCTGGACCCGGCGCTCGGCCACCGAGTGGGCGTCGTGAATGCGGTCGTAGCGCTCGTACTCGCGGTACGCCGCGCGCGCCTCACCGTCTCGGAGCAGCTGCAGGGTCGCCCGCTCCCAGTCGTAGTGCTGGCGGATGTTCTCGTGCAGCTCCACCCTGCCGATGTGATCGCTCAGGGTGCGCATCGGTGCGCCCGCCTCGATGGGTTGGAGCTGGAAGGGATCGCCGACCACCACCAGCTTCGCCTCGTCCCGCGCTGCCAGGGAGACGAGCTCGGCGAGCTGGCGATCCCCGAGCATGCCCGCCTCGTCGACCACGAGCACGCCGCCGAAGGGGAGCCGCTCGACCTGGAGTTGGTGAAGCGTGGCTGCCACCGTGGTCGAAGCGATGTCCGAGCCCTCCTCGAGGAGCTCCGCGGCGCGTCCGGCCAGGGCGCAGCCGACCACCTCGACGCCGGAAGCGTCGAAGACTTCACGGCAGACCTCGAGCGCGTAGGTCTTGCCGACCCCGGCGTCGCCCTCGATCACAAGCACCCCGGCGGGGCTGAGGCAGACCTCCTGGATCATGGCCTTCTGGTCCGCGGTGAGCGTCCGGCGCGTAGCCATCGCCGCCGCGACCGTTTCGGCGCGGGCCACCCCGACGCCCGCGCTGGCACGCGCCTGCGCTGTCGCCACCATGCCTCGCTCCAGGGCGAGCATCTCCGGCGTGGTGTAGCGGAGGTCGTGCCCGCTCTCGGTCCAGCGCAGCATCGCCTCGGGCTCGGTCTCGCCCTCGCGGAGTCGGGGCGACAGGGGCTGCACCGAGTCACGGTCGGCGAGGATCC
>PKWB01000153.1 GCA_003131685.1 Candidatus Dormiibacterota bacterium | reverse complement strand
AGTTCCTGATGATCATGGGCGGGCTCGCCGCCGCCGGCGCGAGCCTGCTCGGAGGCATCAAGGTCCTCAGTTTCATGTTCCCCCAGGCGTCGAGCAATGCGCCCGCCCTGTTCAAGACGTCGTTCACCTTTGAGCAGCTCACCGGTGGGGTCGTGAGCGGCAAGGCTGTGACGCCCGTCAACGTGCTCTCGGAGACCGACAAACGCGTCACCGTGGTGCTCGACGACGCCGGCATCTACGCCGTTTACCTGGTCTGCACGCATCTCGGGTGCACGCCGAACTACGTCACCGACGTCACGACGGGTTCCGGCGTCTCGCCCTCCGTGGCCGAGGGTCGGGGTGTGCGCGCCCCCACGCAGCGGCTCCCCAACGGCTGGGCGTGCCCGTGTCACGGCAGCCGCTATTTCATCGATTCGACCAACTTCTACGGTCCGGCGCCCAGACCGATGGACTGGGTCAACATCGAGGTCACCCCGGACGGGTTCTTCGCGGTCGACCGGGCGACGCTCGTCGCGACGCGGGGGCCTGGGAACAACACTGCGCCAGAATGGCGCCTGCTGGTCGGTACCCAGAAGAGTAATGGCAAGACTCTCGGGGTCTAATGACCCTCGGGGTCTCAATGAGGAGGCGGGCTAGTCGAATGAGGGGTCTCGGTCGATGAGCGCAACCCCGGACCAGGCAAATCCCGTTCGCGCGTTTGTAGCGCAACTCTGGGGCTCCGTCTTCCGGCACGGCCTGCCGACCAACGACAAGGTTGCAGCTCGTACGGCGCTGACCAACTTCTTCCTGCACATCCACCCGGTGCGGGTCAAGAAGTCCGCCGTCCGCGTCTCCTACACGCTTTGCCTCGGCGGCCTCTCGTTCTTCCTGTTCATCCTGCTGACCATCACCGGGCTGTTCCTGATGTTCTATTACATCCCCTCGGTGGATTCGGCGTACCAGAATGTCAAGGACCTGCAGTTCGTCGCCGTCTTCGGCGACATCATCCGCAACATGCATCGCTGGGCTGCGCACGCGATGGTGATCACGGTCTGGTTGCACATGGCCCGCGTCTTCTACCAGGGCGCGTACAAGCCGCCCCGGGAGTTCAACTGGATCATCGGCACCTTCCTACTGCTCATCACCTTGCTGCTCTCGTTCTCCGGCTATCTCCTTCCCTGGGACCAGCTCGCCATCTGGGCGATCACGGTCGGCACCAACATGGCCAAGTACGCCCCGATCGTGGGGCCATATACCCGATACCTCCTGCTCGGTGGCGACCAGGTAGCACAAGGTGCTCTGATTCGCTTCTACGTCTTACACGTCATCGCCCTGCCCCTGATCGGCTTCCTGCTGATGGTCGTACACTTCTGGCGCGTCCGTAAAGACGGGTTCACAGGAGGCCTCTGATGGCAACTGTCGTCGAGGGAGGACGCGACCCCAGCGGAGCGGTGACACCGCGGCCGCAGGCTCCCGTTTCGGGACCCGAGCTGGCGAACACGCCACTGGTCATCCGCCGTCGCGAGGACGAGGAGACCGTGGTCACGTTTCCCTACCTGGTGTGGCGGGAGTTCCTCGCCGGCCTCGCGGCCTTCGTCTTCCTGATGCTGGTGTCAATCCAGATCAATGCGCCGCTGCTGCAGCGCGCCAACACCTCGATCACCCCGAACCCGGCCAAGGCGCCCTGGTACTTCGTCGGCCTCCAGGAGCTGCTCGAGCGGTTCCCGCCGATCATGGCGGGCGTCGCCTTCCCGAGCTTCGTGATCATCTTCATGATCCTGACCCCGTACCTCGACCGCAACCCGAGCCGCCGCCCGCAGGACCGCAAGGTCGCGATCGTGCTGTTCACCATCTATCTGTGCCTCGCGGTGGCGTTCGTGGTCATCGGTGAGTTCTTCCGCGGCGAAGCCTTCAACTGGGACTGGACCCTCATCCTCGGTCACCCTGGATTGAGCTCCCCCGTATGAGGACGAGGATCCTCTTCGTCGGGCTCAGCGTCGTCCTCCTGGGCCTGGTCGCGTGGGCGGCGTTCAAGGATTCGAGCAGCCGGACCTACATCACCATTCAGGAGCAGTACCTGAAGGACTACCCGAGCTCGGACTTCAACGTGCAGGTCCAACAGCTGTTCCCCGCCTTTCCGCAGGCCACCATCGAGGGCGACACGTACCGGGTCGAGCGATGCATCTCGTGCCACGTCCCCGACATCGGCACCATCGGCCCCGTGCAAGCAGCCAAGCGGCTGAGCGAGGACTTCTTCAAATACGAGCCGAATGCCAAGCAGCTTGCGGCTGAATACCACCTGTCCGGCATCCATCCCGCGTACATCACCTCCACCGGTGGCAACTACCCGCCGTCGCTGAGCTACGCGCAGTACGGGCCGACCAGCTTCACGCCCTTCACGTACACGCCGTACACGCCGCCAGGCGCGGCGCCGGCCGCTCCTGTGACCGTCCAGCAGCCGGGTCCGCTCCCCGCATTCGTCGATCCGTCAACCAATTACGGTGCGTCCACCTTCCCGGTGACGGGCCCCCTGGGCATCGACCAGGTCGGCTGCATCGTCTGTCACAACGGCAACCGACTCGGCCTCGACGAGGCCGACGCGCACCAGAACCTGATCATCAACCCCGTCTACACCTTCACCGAGGGGGCGCAGCTCTACTACGCAAACTGCGCGCGCTGCCATGGCGGGCAGGGTGAGGGCGGCGCGGGCCCGCCGCTCAACAACCAGGACCGTCTCGGCTACTTCAACGAGGACTACTACTACCGCTGCATCGAGTACGGCTTCACCGATTTCGAGCACTACGGCAGCATCATGCCCAACTGGGGCGGCATCGCCAGTGACTACAACAAGCAGACCAACCCGCCCGGCCCTGGCGCGGTGCTCAACAAGTCGCCGGTCCTGACCCAGACGCAGATCAACATCCTCATCCAGTTCATTCGCCACTGGGAGGTATACAGCACGCTTCCATGAGGACGGCACAGTGAAACGGCGCAGCACCTTCGCGCGGGACCTCATCGGCACCCTCGTCGTCTTCTTTGGTCTGCTCGTCTTCACCTTCGTGCTGATCTATGGCGAATTCCTCCTCGAGAACTTCAAGGCGCACTGACGCACATGCCCATACCGTTGCTTGCGGAGCTGTACCCGGGCGAGGCCGGATGGGGCGATGTGCTCTTCGTCGCCATCTGGGCATTCGGCACCCTGCTGCTCGCCGCGTACTACGTGTACCGGTCCTTCGTCGGGCGATGACCGTGAGTGCACTACTGGGCGGCCGCGCCCTCTGGACGTGTCGTCGCGCCGGTGATGGCGTCTGAGGCGGGAGGGGTCAGCCCCTTGCGCCGGCCCAATCCCGGACTCGCCGCCGGACTCTCGATCCTCCCGGGGCTCGGTCAGCTGTACACCGGGCACCCGCGAAAGGCGCTCTACTACCTGCTCTGGACCGTCTTCACGATCGGCCCCGCGGTGCTGCTGATCATGGCCGGGCAGTCGATCGGGCACAGCCTGCTCACCCACGGTTCGGGCGCACTGTTCCTGCTCATCGCACTCGTCTCGGTGTTCGCCTTCATCGGCCTGTTCCTCGCAGGCCTGTTCACCTGGGCGAGCTCGATCATCGACGCTTACCAGAGCGCAGTCGCGATGGGCGCCGGCGACACCGAGCGCGCGGCGCAACGCAGGATGTTCCGGCTGTGAGCTCGGAAGCTCCCAAATCGCTGCTCGGGCGCCTGCGGCGGCGCCAGCGATCGGCGGCGACCGGCGAGGTGCTGCCCGACCCGTCGATACCGCCCGGAAACCGCGGCTCGTGGGATCGTGCCGCACTCGTCAACACCGACATCACCGAGCTTGTGAAACGCCAGATCAACACCAAGACCAAGATATGGCAGCGCTGATCCCGACCCCGCCACCCGGGGCCTCAGACGGCTCGGATTGCCCGCCTGAACGCCGCTATGCGATCATCCTGCGTCGCGGATGAACCTGCTCGCACAGTCCACCTGTTGCGTCAACAATGCCGGCGCTTTCGGCGATGGCGGCACGATCAGCGACCGAGCGCTCGGCGTCTACACCGCCGTGTTCTGGGCCTCGGTGGTGCTCGGTGTCATCGTCACGGCACTGCTGCTCTACGCGTTCGTGAAATTTCGTCGTCGCAGCGACGCTGACGATCCCCCGCAGTTTCACGGCAACACGAGGCTCGAGATCGCCTGGACGCTGGTTCCACTGGCGACGTTCCTTTCGCTCTTCGGCCTGACCGCCGCGAACATGCCCTTCATCAACAACATCCATACGGGCACGCAGTACACGGTCACGGTCATCGGTCAGCAGTTCAGCTGGACGTTCGACTACGGCACGAGCAGCAGCGGTGCGCGTGTCCGCAGCTTCGGCACGCTGTTCCTGCCCGAGAACACCGATGTCGGGCTCAACATCGTGTCCACGGATCCGCCGTGCAATGTGAAACCGCCGGTCTCGTCGGGCAGCACGCTCGCGCAGCAGATCGCCAACGAGGGATGCGGTGTCAACCACAGCTTCTTCGCTCCAGCGCTCGGTCAGCAGATGAACGCCATCCCCGGTGATGTCAACACAGCGCCAATCGAGGCCCGGCAGGGAACGTATTACGGGCAGTGCACCGAGCTCTGCGGTGTGGGTCACGCAACCATGACCTTCGACGTCATCGCGCTGCCCATGAACCAGTACCAGTCGTGCGTGTTCGGTAATCCCAGTGGCTCGATCGACCCGACCAGCAAGTCGTGCACTCTCGGAGGATCCTGATGGCGGTCATGGACGCGACGCTTCCACGGGCACGCTTTGCCCGCGTCGACAAGTCGAAGGGCGTCCTCGGCTGGTTGACCACTGTCGACCACAAGAAGATCGCGATCATGTACCTGTTCCTGACGTTCTTCTTCTTCATCGTCGGCGGCATCATGGCCCTGCTGATCCGGATCCAGCTCGCCGAGCCGCAGAACACGTTTCTCACGCCCGAGCAGTACAACCAGATCTTCACGATGCACGGNNGCGCGCGACATGGCGTTTCCGCGCATCAACGCGCTGTCGTTCTGGCTCCTCCCGCTCGGCGGCCTGGTGATGTACTCGGGCTTCCTCGTACCCGCAACCACCCATGCCGGCCTGCTCTGCCCCGGCGGCCCGGGCGACGCGGGATGGACCGGGTACGTGCCACTCACCGGTGCCCACTACAGCTGCAGCATGGGCCAGGACCTGTGGATCATCGGACTCCACCTGATCGGCATCTCGTCGATGCTCGGCGGCATCAACTTCCTCGCGACCATCCACAACATGCGCGCCAAGGGCATGACCTGGGGGCGGCTCCCGCTGTTCGTGTGGGCGCAGGAGATCACCGCGGCGCTGGTCGTCCTCGCGTCACCGTTCCTCGCCGCGGGGCTGGCGATGAACCTGCTCGACCGCCAGATCGGTACCAACTTCTTCGACCCGGTCAACGGCGGCAGCGCGCTGCTCTACCAGTTCGTCTTCTGGTTCTACTCGCACCCGGCGGTCTACATCATGATCCTGCCCGCCTTCGGGATCATCAGCGAGATCATCCCCGTGTTCAGTCGAAAGCCGATCTTCGGGTACAAGGCGATGGCGGCGTCCATCGCGGCGATCGCCGTGCTCGGGTTCATCGTCTTCGTGCACCACATGTTCGTCACCGGACTACCGCTCGTGGTGCAGACATTCTTCGCCTTCACGACCTTTGTCATCGGCGTTCCGACCGGGGTGAAGATCTTCAGCTGGCTTGCCACGATGTGGGGGGGGAGCATCAAATACGACACGCCCATGCTCTTCGCGTGCGGGTTCCTCTTGATGTTCCTGATCGGTGGCATTGACGGCGTCTACCTAGGCAGCCTCGCCGTCGACCGGCTGGTCCACGGAACCTACTGGGTCGTGGCGCATATTCACTACGTGCTCTTCGGCGGCAGCGTCTTCGGCGTGTTCGCGGCCTTCTATTACTGGTTCCCGAAAGTCACGGGGCGATTCCTCAACGAGAAGCTCGGCAAGCTGCATTTCTGGTTGATGTTCATCGGCATGAACCTGACGTTCCTGCCGATGCACGCGCTCGGCCTGCTCGGGATGCCGCGGCGGATCGCAACCTACCTCGACAATCGCGGCTGGGGTGACCTCAACTCGCTGATCACCTTCGGCGCCTTCGTGATCGCCATCTCGATCACCGTCTTCATCATCAATTTCGTGATCAGCATGCGTGCACCGAAGACAGCGCCGGACGATCCATGGGAGGCCAACACCCTCGAGTGGGCAACGTCGTCGCCGCCGCCGGCCTGGAACTTCGACGAGGAGCAGGAGGTGTTCAGCCTGAGGCCGGTTCGCGACAAGCGCATCGCAGGCAAGAAGGCGGCCGCGTCGGGAGCACCCGCGTAACGCCGGTGGCACCGTGATTCCCGCGCGGCCGTCGGCAGGGTTCCGCCGCCTCGCGGTGTGGACGGCGATCCTGACGTACCTTCTGATCGTCTGGGGCGGGATCGTGCGCGTCAGCGGCAGCGGCAACGGCTGCGGGACCACCGACCAGTGGCCGCTCTGCCACGGATCGCTGCTGCCCGCGTGGCAGATCAACACGCTCATCGAGTTCACGCACCGCTGGATCGCCTCGATCTGCACGCTGCTGGTGATCATCCTCACGGTGTCGACGTGGATCTGGCACCGGCGCCAGCGCAGGATCCTGGTCGGCACCAGCATCGCCGCCGCGCTCTTCGTCGTGCAGATCGTGCTCGGCGCTCTCGCCGTCGAGTACAACCTTCCCGGTGGCGTGGTGATGATCCACCTCGCCAACGCGCTCCTCCTGTTCGCAGTGCTCATCTACGTCGCCGTGGTCGCCTGCACCGTCGGGACGCCGGGCCGGAGCCCGAGCCTGTCTGGTGCGCTCGCGCCTCCGGTCAAGCGGCCGGTGATCATTGCGGTGGTCGCCACCTACCTGGTGGCGTTGAGTGGCGCGTTCGTGGTCGAGACGGGCTCCGGAGGTGGGTGCACCAGCTGGCCGCTGTGCGGGAGCGGCTTCTCGCTCCCGTCGGGCCAGGCGGCGACCATCAACGTCGCGCACCGGGTGGTCGCACTCATCGTCGTCCTGCTGCTCGGCGGCCTCATGGCCATGATCGCGAGCCGGCGTCGCGGCGACCGCGTGGTCCGCATCGGCGTGATGGCGGTCAATCTCCTGCTCGTCCTGCAGGTGGCCGCGGGTGCGCTGGTCGTGCTCCTCGGCCTTCCCGCGTGGGTTCGCGGCCTCCACATCGCACTCGCGTCCCTGCTCTGGGGGTCGGTGGTCCTGGTCGCGGTGGTGAGCACCCTCCCGATCAACGAGCCCGTTCCGGCGGCGGCACCCCAGCGCGGTGACACGCTGCGGCCCCAGGCAAAGGTGGCGCAGTCGTGACCGTCGCAGTCAGCCTCGACGTCCTTCCGCGCCGGCGCATGGCCGACGTCGCCCGTGACTACGTCGCGCTCACCAAGCCTCGGGTGATCCTCCTCCTCGAGGTCACCGCGGTCGCGGCCATGGTGATCGCCGACCGAGGCTGGCCGGGCTGGCGGCTCGTCCTGCTGACGGTCGCCGGGGGCTGGCTGGCGGCGTCGGGTGCGAACGCGATCAACTGCTGGTTCGACCGCGATATCGACCAGAACATGGGACGGACCCGAACCCGTCCGCTTCCCTCGGGTCGCATCGAGCCCCGTCAGGCACTCGCGTTCGGCGTCTTTCTCGGCGCAGCGTCTTTCGCGCTGCTGGCCACGACCGTGAACGTGCTCTCCGCGAGCCTGGCACTGCTCGCGCTGCTCTTCTACGTGTTCGTCTACACCATGTGGCTGAAGCGCTCGTCGATGCAGAACATCGTCATCGGCGGTGCGGCCGGCGCCATTCCCCCACTGGTCGGCTGGGCGGCGGTGACCGGCAGCCTCGACATCACGGCCGTCTTCCTGTTCGCGGTCGTCTTCTACTGGACGCCGCCGCACTTCTGGGCGCTCTCGCTGCTGATCAAGAACGACTACGCGCGCGCCGGCGTCCCGATGATGCCGGTCGTCCAGGGTGACCGCCAGACCCGCTATCAGATCGTCCTCTACACGATCGTGCTCTGCCTCGTGACCGTGCTCCCGCTGCTCACCCGGTCCTTCGGGGCGGTCTACCTCGGGGGCGCGGCGGTGCTCGACGCGATCCTGCTGGCTGACGCCGTGGTTGCCGCCCGGCGCCCGACGGCGCGCTCGGCACGCCGGCTCTTTTACCATTCAATGATCTACCTGGCCCTGCTCTTCGCGATCATGGCGATCGACCGGGTGACAGGGCTCTGAGGAGGACGCGACGATGAACCGAAAGCTCGCCCGCAGGAACATGCGAATGGGCGCCGCCATGTTCATCATGCTGCTCGTCCTCATGGGTGCGGCCTTCGTCTGGGCGGCGATCTTCCTCGCCGTGACGAAGTGAAGGAGGGTCGGTGAGCGACGACGCGGTGGCGACCGCGACCCACGACGAGGATGTCGAGCACGAGCACCCGCATCTGCCTCCGCCAAGCTTCGTTCCCATCAACCTCGCACTGGCCCTCGCGATCACGCTGACCGGCTTTCTCACCGACATCCGGGCGGTCGTGGGGCCGGCGATGTGGGGGATCGGTTTGATCTACCTCATCGTCACGTGTTTCTTTTGGGCTCGTGGCGCGAGGGCTGAGTACCTGGAGCTCCCGGAGGACGGAGGGCACTGACGGCACACCTGGGGTTCGGCGACTGGACGTGGGATCCCACCGTCATCTGCGGCCTGATTGCGGTGGCCGCCGGCTACATCATCGCGATGCGCCGCGGCACGATCGGCCCGGACGACGATGTCACTCCGTGGTTTCGGCATCCGCGGCTTCGGCCGGTGTTCTTCTTCGCCGGGCTCCTGCTCGCGTTCATCGCGCTGGAATCGCCGATCGACAAGGGCGGCGACTACTACCTGTTCTCGCTCCACATGGTCCAGCACATGCTGCTCATGATGGTGGCGCCGCCGTTGCTCCTGCTCGGGATCGCCGGGGCTCGGCCGGCGCCCCGCGACCGTCACACCACGTTGCGCACCGTCTGGTGGGTGATCACCCGCCCGTGGCCGGCCGTGATCATCTTCAACGCGGTATTGCTGCTCTGGCACATCCCGTCGCTGTACGACACGACGCTGACCACCGTCCCCGTGCACATCGTCGAGCACCTCAGCTTCATCGGGGTCGGGGTCATCGTGTGGTGGCCGGTGGTCGACCCGATTCGCGACGACAGGACGACCACCGTGAGCCCGCTCACCAAGATCGCCGCACTGAGCATCGCGGGGATCCCTCCAACCGTCCTCGGCATCATCTTCGCGCTCGCATCGGCACCGCTCTACAGCTTCTACGTCCAGGCGCCTCGGCTCTGGGGGGTGTCGGCGCTCACCGATCAGCAGTACGGCGGCGTGATCATGCTCGGCGTCGGGAACATCGTCTATTTCATCGCCATCATCGTCGTCTTCATGCGCCTCCTCTCCGACCCCGGTCGGGACGAGGAGCTGGCGGCGGATCGGATCGCCGAGGCGCTCCGTTGAGTGCCGAGACGTCTCGGCGAACCCATCCCTTAAGATGCCTCCGGAGATGCACATGACTCATCTGCGCACGCTTGCGGTCGGCTTGGGAGTGTGTGTCGCCATTGGCGTTATCGCCTGTGGCAACGGTCAGCCGGGCGGTGGACCGAGCGGTGCGCCGGCAGCGTGCAACGGCTCGGCCGCAGTCAGCTCCCTGGGGACTGCGACGGTGACCATTCAGGCGACCGACAATCTCGTGTTCGTCCCGGACTCGTCCCCCGCAGCGGTGGGCGACATCATCGAGTTCAAGAACACCGGCTCGGTGGTGCACACGGTCACCTTCCAGGACAACAACGACGCGTGCCTGACCGATAACACGCTCGCACCGGGCGCGACGTGGGAGGTCAAGTTCACGCAGCCCGGCACCTACAACTATCTCTGCACCATCCACGCTCCCAACATGAAGGGCGTGATCAAGGTCACAGGATCCGGATCCGCGACGGCACCGACCGCCTCTCCGACGGTACGGCCAGGGGCGACACCTTCGGCATCTCCAACCCCTGGTCCCGCGGCGTAGCGCCGTCATCCGGGGCGGCACTGCGCTCATCAGCCCGCGCGGGTTCTGAGATGCACATCGCCGGCCAGGAAGCGAAGCGTCTGACCTGACGCCTCGACGAGGAGCGCGCCGTCCTCGCCGACGTCGATCGCCACGCCGTCGATGACCCCCGCTGGCCCGGCAACGCTGACCGGCTCACCGAGGCCGACCGCCCGGCGGCGCCAGTCGTCGAGGATGGCGCCGATCCCACCTCGCTCGAGTGTGGCAATACGGGCAGCAAAGGCATCACGCCACCCGAAGAGCAGTTCCTCTGCTGCCGGAGGCTTCGCCACGAGGGTGTGCAGGCTGACCGCCTCGATGCCGTCCGGAAACCGGTCGACGTGGAGGTTGACGCCGAGGCCGAGGGCGATGGCCAGCTCCTCGCCGCTCGATCGTGTGGGCTCGACCTCGCACAGGATGCCGGCCAGCTTGCGGCGATCGACCAGGACGTCGTTGGGCCACTTGAGGCCGGCAGCGACGCCATGGCCGGCCGCCAGCACGTCAACGACCGCAAGCCCGGCGGCGAAGGGGATCCCCGGTGCCACGGCGGGGGAGCGGCGGAGGAGCACCGAAGCGAGCAGCGCAGCACCAGGGGGCGCGACCCATTGGCGTCCTTGGCGCCCACGCCCGGCCGTCTGCTCGGCCGCAAGGCAGCAGAAGGCCTCGGCGGCACCCTCGCGAGCCGCCCGGAGGACGACATCCTGGGTGCTCCGGGTGCGCGCCACGCGCATCACGCGCAGGGCGGGAAAACGCGCTTCTTGACCGGCTCGATCCTGGGACATACGATGCAACTTATTACAGGGGTAGAGGTGTGAGGGTGGTGGTCTGATGATCCAGGAGACTTGCGTGGAGATCGGCGAGCTGGAAGCTCGCTGGACTTCGCTGCGCGAAGCACGCAATGCGCGCCGGCAGAAGATCCGCTATATCGATGAGCTCATCGACCAGTTCGAGAAGCTGAACCTGGCCGACGAGGTTGAGGTGCCGTACGAGCTCGTGGGGCGGGCTGTGGCCCTGGTGAGCAACGACACCCACCTGGTCGGGCGTTCGCCGCGGGAGTTGCAGATCTCAGAGTGGATGGACGCGCTCTACGAGGTCCAGGACGGCCTGATGTTCGCCTCCGAGGACGATTCCGACTGAGCCGTATACTGGCCACGGTTGTCCCGGCGAGCCGCGACGGGCGCCCGTAGCTCAGTTGGATAGAGCGCCGGCCTCCGGAGCCGGGTGCGGGGGTTCAAGTCCCTCCGGGCGTACCAAGCTTGACGCCATGCGAACCCCTCCCCTGGGCTGGCTGGTGCGGTCTGGGCGGCGGCAGGTCGCGCCGTGGGGCGCCACCCGGAGCGCCTGGGGGTACTGGCAGCCTGAACCGCGTGTGGACGGCCTGAGCGCTTTCTATGCGGATCTCGTGGACGACCGAGCGCACCAGGTCAGCGCGCTCCGCGGCGTAAGCCGGCTCGTTCTCGGTTTCGAAGGCGTGCAGGATGGCCTTGCGGGCGGCATCAATGTCGACTGTCGCGTACGGGTCGGTGGGCGCCTCATCGATGGCGGAGTTCAGCTGGTCACGCCGGAGCTCCAGTTCGGCGGTCCTGGCAGCGAGCGCGCGGAGGTGATCGCCACACACGGCCTCGGGTAGGGTCCCAGCGTCGAATGCCTCCAGATAGCGCTCGATCTGCGATCGCGCCTTCCGAAGCTCGGCTTCGACCTGGATGAGCTGCTCTGAATAGGCCGGCTGGTGCTCCCGCAACTCGGCGCGGGCAGCGGTCAGCGCCCGCTCCAGGTTGAGCGGTTCGACGAAGGTTTGGCGAAGCGCGTCGAGAACCGCATCTTCGAGTCGGGGAGCCGAAACGTTCGGCGCGGTGCACTGGCGCGTCCCACGCTTGTTGCGTCCCTGGCACATGTAGTAGCGGAATCTCCCGCCCCAACGGCCGTGGCCCGAGACCCCGACGTAGTGGTGCTGGCAGCGACCGCAGATGACTCGGCCGGACAAGAGGAAGTCGGACACAGTCGGGCGGACGACCGCGTCCTCGCCGCGCTCCTTGAGGAGCGACTGAACCTCGTCGAAGAGGGTGCGCTCAAGGAGAGGTTCGTGAAGACCAGTGCGGTAGCAACCGCGGAAGAACACGTCCCCGATGTAGGCCCGATTGCGAAGCATATTGAGTATCTGCTGCCCCGACCACAGCCGGCCACGGCGGCTTCGCGAACCCTGCGTGTTGAGCTGATCCGCCACAGCGCGAACACCGAGGCCGAGCTTGAGGTAGGTGATGAATATCCTGCGAACGACAGCGGCCTCACCCTGATCGATGGTCAGAGTTGGTTCACCCTTGGCGCGCGAATACCCGAATGGGGCCGTTCCGGTGGTCCACTCTCCGCGAGCTGCCTTGCGCTCCATCCCGCCGACCACCCGCTCGATGATGGTGGCACGCTCGAACTCGGCGAAGATGCCCAGGAGTTGCACCATCATTCGACCAGCCGGCGTAGCCGTTTCGAATGGTTCGGTGGCGCTGCGAAAGGCGACTCCCGCCTTGTCCAACTCATCGAGGATGTGGACGAGCCCTCGAAGGCTGCGCGAGAGGCGATCGACCCGGTAGACGAGCAGCATGGAGAAACGTCCCGCCCGCGCATCGCGCAGGAGGCGCTGCAGGCCCGGGCGGTCCAGGGTGGCGCCGGACTTGTCGTCCGAGTAGGTGGTCGTCAGGTGCCAGGACTCCTGGCTGCCGACGTACTTGTCCAGCCGATCGTCCTGCATCTCGATCGAAAAGCGCTGGTGCTCCTCATCGGTGGAGCGCCGCGTGTAGGTTGCGACCGCGGTCGCCTCCGCGCCGTCGCTGACGGCTGCAAGGCGCGGATCAGACATCGAAGGCCCCATGGCGTTCAGCCTTACCATCGCTCAACGGGCGCACCTCCCTCAAGCGACCCGGAGGTAGTCTGTGCCTCGATCCTGTATCAAGTGCCGACGTGGCGCGCCTGTCGGGCTGGCACCGCCGTCGACTCCGGGCCCGGGCGGTCCAGGCCCGGCTGGCCTGCAGGGAGCACAGAGGCGGCAATGAGCCGTCCCAGCCTGCGGTAGAGGCGGTCCTCCTCGGCTGCCGACATGGGGAGGACCTCAGTCACCTGCAGGAGGTCGGGAACGCCATCTCGGACGTTCCGCGAGCGGTCCGCGGCGAGCCACTCGGGATCCTCAATCACAGTCCGGGCTTCCGGAAGACGAGGACGTCCTCGTGGGCGATGACCCGCAGCGGGATGCCAGCGGTCCGGGCTTGCCGCACCAGGCGCAGTTGGAAGAAGGATGCGCGAGGCACGATCCCGTCCTCGTGGAGCGCGGCGAGCAGAGCCACCAAGCGTTGCACCGGCACCAACCCCGCGGCCTCGGCAGCGCGCAGCACCGCGCCGGGAAAGTCGACGAGCAGCCCCTTGCGCCGCCAGGGCCGGGCCGTGACCACCGCGATCCCGCCCGGCCGCAGCAGCGGAACACATGCCGAGAAGATGTCCCGCACCGCGTGCAGGAGTTCCACC
The DNA here is from genome assembly GCA_003131685.1 of Candidatus Dormiibacterota bacterium. Taxonomy (GTDB): domain Bacteria; phylum Chloroflexota; class Dormibacteria; order Aeolococcales; family Aeolococcaceae; genus Palsa-851. The sequence continues at coordinate 11,437 of PKWB01000153.1, read as the reverse complement.
TCACCGACGTGTGCGAGATTGCTCGCGTCGCGTGAGTAGCGGTCGTCGCGCTTGAGCACCTCACCGGAGCGGACGTCCACCCGCCCATGGACCGAGCTGCCATACGGCGGCGAGGTCAACACGAGAGCGACCCGACCACGGATCGAGGCTGGCACCAGCGATCCGAGTGCGCGCGCATCACCGGCGTGGACGCTGCCGGTGCCCGTAGCACCGAACGCCTCCGCCAGTGCAAGGTTGCCTTCGGCGACTTCCGCCCAGTGCGGCTCGTACTCGACGCCGACAGCGTTGCGGCCGAGATGCATCGCCTCCACCAGCGTGGTTCCGATCCCACACATGGGGTCGAGCACGATGTCGCCGGGCGCCGAGTAGGCACTGATTGCACGCCGCGCGATTTCGGGAAGCATCTTCGCGGGATGCGCGATCGCGTCGGGCACGTAGCGTCCCCGACGCTGCACCGCGGATGACTGCTGCGCGCACGGCCACACCGACAGTGGCAGGGTGTCACTCATGGACATCGACCGCCTTCCGAAAGGCAAGGACGTCCTCGTGCGCGATGAGATGCAGCGGAAGGCCAGACCGCCGTGCCCGCTCGGTCTGGTTCAGCTGCCAGAACGAGGGACGCGATACCAAGGCTCGGTGACGCACTCCGGCATGGAGCGCGATGTTGTGCTGGAGGTATCCGAAGCCGGCGCCGCCTGCAAGCTCAATGGTGATCGACGCGAGATCGATCAACCGCCCGCGGTGGCGCATGTTCTTGGTGACGGTGACGAGCAGCGCGCCAGGGCGTAGCAGCGCGAAGCACTGCGCATAGACCGCGGCCATCGCGGCGTGGTAGTGCGCGCCGCGCGCGTGACCGACGTTGTCCGGGTCTGTCGAGTAGTTGAGGGTTGACACGTCACAGAGACGTCTGCCTCGCAGCCAGGCCCGCTTGTCGATGACGCCCGCTGCGCACGCATACGGCGGAGACATGAGTATGAGATCGATCCGGCCGCGGAAACCCTTGAGGACCGACGCGAGCGATCGCGCGTCACCGGGGCGGACATCTGCCAGGCGCCGCTGGCGAGCGGGCAGGGCGTGGCCGAGGTTGGCACGCGTTATCGCGACCCAGCGTTCCTCCAGCTCGACACCGATGCAGCGCCGGTCCAAGGTTGCCGCCTCGACAAGGGTGGTGCCGATCCCGCACATGGGGTCGACCACGATGTCGCCTGGCTTCGAGTACGCGAGGAGGATCCGACGCGCCAGCTCGGGCAGCATCTTGCCGGGGTGCCGGGTGGACTCGGGCACATAACGTCCCGCTCGCTGCCATCGGGCGGTCGTCTGAGCGCAGGCCCAGACCGCGAGCGGCACCGCCTCGGACTCCGTGGTTGCGAATGGCTGTGTGGCCATGGGTCCGCCCCACGGCCAGCGCGACTACCGACACCCCACCAATCGCGAATTTCGGCAAAAAGCAGACAACTCCCGCCGCCTATGCCGTTACGTCCACGGCACGTCCATCAAACGTCCACGTGTCGCAGAGTCCTCTGCGGCTCCGCTCGTGGACGTCTCATGGACGTGCGAGGCAGCAGCACCGCGCGTACGCGGACGAAATCGGCATCGAGGTGCACGTCTCGTGGACGTGCGGCGTACGTGCAGACGTGTGCAGCCCACGTCCACGCAGCGTGCGTGATACGTCTCATCCCCCTCCGAGGATGGCGGCTCCGAACCACTGAGGAGCTGCCATGTACGACGCTTCGCTCTCGCCTCTCGAGGCGGCTGACGCCGCCTTTCACGAGCTCGTCGCCGGCTCTGATCCGCTGACTGTCGACGGCAGCGCCATCGGGCACGAGCTGCCGGCGCGGGCGCTCCGGCTCGACGAGCTCAAGCCGCTGCTGCTCAGCGTGGCAACGCCGTACGACGCACGGGACGCTGTTGTTGCCGAACTGCTGCGGCGCGCCCGTGGCGGTGACGAGCGCTGGGTGATCGGCCTGATCGGCGTCATGATGCCAGGGCTTCGCCGTGTCGCGAGCCGCCTCACGCGCGGGTATCCGGGAGACACCGAGTGCATCGATGCCGCAGTGCTCGCGGGATTCGTTGAAGCCGCCCTCAGGTCACCCGTGGCAGCGACCGGTCTGGCTGCGAACCTGCTGTGGGCCGCCTTCCGCGCGGGACGCGAGATCTGGGTGCAGGAGGTGAGCGTGAGCATCAACCGCGCACCGGGCGAGCTCCCGCCCGTGACGGCCCCCCCGGTCGTCGGTGATCACGTCGATCTCGTGCTCGCGCGCGCCGTGCGCGACAGGGCCATCTCGGCGGACGAAGCAGAGCTCATCGCCGCCACACGCATCGAGCGGGTTCGCATGCATGACCTGACGCGCCGACTCGGCGACACGTACCACGCCTTGCAGCGGCGCCGCCATCGTGCGGAAGCGCGACTCGTCGCCTACCTGTATGCGTGCGATCCCGACTTGTCTGATTTTCGCCGAAATCGCGGATTGGGTGAGTGCGGACACTCCGGAGAGCAAGGGTGCGGCCAGGTAGCCAGATCGACCGCCGACACCCCAGCACCAGCTCTCGAATCCGAAAGGAGGTGAGCACGCCCCCAAACGGCCGGGCTCGAACTCTCCGGGTGCCCGTCTCATCCCCGGAACCATCAATTCACAAAGGAGAACCACCCCGTGCGCAACGCCTCCCGAGTCCTGATTGCGCTGCTCCTCGCCGGCTGCTGGCTGATGCTGGCGCCACTCGCCGCGGCAGCGGCAGGCGCGCCAACCCTGGGCGGCGTCATCGACTCACTCCGCCTCTGGGTGGTCGGTTTGCTGGCGGGACTGGCCACCTTGTTCCTGACCATCGGCGGCGTCCGCTACATGACGGCGGGTGGAGACCCTGTTCAGGTCGAGCGTGCCAAGACCGCGCTGCGCTCGGCCGCCATCGGATACGCGCTGGCCGCGCTCTCGCCGGTGATCGTCGCCATTCTCCAGTCGATCGTCGGATCGTGAGCAGGCAGCGTCACCTCCACGGCGGTGCAGTGGCCGTTGCCGGCGTGCTGCTGGCAGTCGCTCTTGCAGCACTCACGCACCCGTCCATGCCTGCAGCGGCGCTCGCGTCGGCGCCGCTCGGCATCAACACGGCCGCGCCATCGCCCACGTCATCGATCCAGGTGGGCCCGTCCGCATCGCCGACACCGACCATATCGGCTCCGAGCGCATCGTCACCGAGTAACGGGTCGACATTCCTCGCGCCGTGGGACATCCCCGGCCTCATCGGACAGGCGATCGACGGGTGGTTCAGCGGCCTCGTTGTTGCCGCACTCAACCCGGTGCTCGATCTGCTCGGCACCACCATTCTGGCCACACCTGACGTGAGCGGGCCGGGCCAGGTCAGCGCGCTGTGGAGTGTCAGCGCTGGCATCGCCGATTCCCTGCTCGTGCTGCTCGTGCTTGCGGGTGGCGCCCTGGTGATGACCCACGAGACCCTGCAAACGCGCTACTCGATCAAGGAGATAGCGCCGCGCATCGTGGTCGCTGCGGTCGCCGCCAACGCCAGCCTGTCCATCGCCGGCGTCGCCATCCGCTTCAGCAATGCACTTTCCCAGGCGTTCTTGGGTCAGGGGGTCGATCCCGCGACCGCGATGGCCACGATGCGCGGACTCATCATGGCGCCGCTGGCGAGCGGCGGGATCTTCCTGGTGCTCATCGGCATCGTCATCGCGATCCTGGCTGTCGTCCTCTTGGTCGTTTACATCGTCCGGATCGTGCTGGTGATCCTGCTGGTCGCGGCAGCTCCGCTGGCGCTCATCTGCCACGCCTGGCCGCCCATCGAGGGATTGGCACGGCTCTGGTGGCGCGGCTTCATCGCGCTACTGGCCGTGCAGCTCGGTCAGTCCTTCGTGCTGGTGACTGCGCTGCGCGTCTTCTTCGCCAGCGACGGGAACGCCACGCTCGGACTGGCGTCGGGCAGCGGCTTGGTCGACCTGCTGATCACGCTCTGCCTCTTCTGGGTCCTTATAAAGATTCCCTTCTGGGCGCGACGCGCGGCCTTCTCAGGACGCGGTTCGCAGACCGGTGTGGCCCGGCGCGTGGTTCGCACCGTCCTGGAACTCAAGGGCGTTCGCGCCATCGCGGCGATGCTCTGATGCGCATCCCCGCAGACGTCGATCGCGAGGATCCATTGGTCTTCGGACTGTCGGCGCGGCAGCTCTGCATCCTTGCCTGCGCCGTGGTCGTCGCGTGGCTCCTGTACGAAGGTGCGCGGTTGCTGGTGCCGCTTCCTGTGGCCGCGGCCGTTGTGACGCCCGTTGCCGCCGCCGGGCTTGCCGTCGCTCTCGGCCAGCGTCACGGGATGTCAGGAGATCGCTTCGCGCTGGCCGCCTTTCGACACGCGCGCGCGCCGCATCGTCTGGTGCCGATGACCGACGACGCGGTGCCGTCGGACGCCATGCGGTCGTCCGACGGCCACCGCCTCGCGCCGTTCGAGCTCCCGGTGCGTGCCATCGGCGATGACGGTGTGCTCGACCTGCATCCCGACGGCGCCGCAGTGCTCGTGCGCGTTTCGCTGATCAACTTCACCCTGCGCACCCCCGAAGAGCAGTCGGCGCTCGTCACTGCGTTCGGACGCTTCCTCAACTCCCTGCACGCGCCCGTCCAAGTGGCCGTGCGCAGCGAACGCGCTGACCTGAGCGCACTGGTGCAACAGCTTCGAGATGCGGCACCCTCGCTACCCCATCCTTCCCTTGAAGCGGCGGCACGAGGTCACGCCGCATATCTCGCAGTGCTGTCTCGCCATCACGACATCGTGCGACGCGACGCATTGCTCGTGGTGCGCGCTGCTGCGGCCGTTCCGGCATCTGACCTGCTACGGCGCGTGAGCGAGATGTCCGCGGCGCTCTCTGAGGCCGGTGTTGTGGCACTAGCGCTCGATGGCAGCGAGTGCGCCGCCACCTTGCAGCGAGCGATGGTCGGCAGCGCGACAACCACCGGGGGCATGAGCGCACCGACCGAGGTAGTGCACGGCGCGGGTGCTGCGCCTTGAGGGAGCTCGCGCGACGGTTGCATAGGGTCAGCCGGCCTTCCTCGCGTCTGCTCCTTGGTCCCGATGCGGTCCAGGTCAGCACGTCCTCGCTGCGCACCGGGACGCAGAGCATCCGCACGTTCGCAGTCACTGGGTATCCGCGGGAGGTCGCGCCGGGCTGGCTCGCACCGCTGCTGACCGCCGGCGGCACGTTCGATGTCGCTCTGCACCTCGAGCCCATGCCCGCCGCGATAGCCGCCGAGCGTCTTCGCCGCCAACGAGCCCGCCTGGAGTCGGCGCGGCGTATCGACCTCGATCGGGGGCGGCTGGTCGATCCGGAGCTCGAGGTGGCGGCGGACGATGCGCACGACCTCGCGCGGCGGGTCGCCCGCGGTGAGGGCAAGCTGTTCCGCGTCGGCCTCTACATCACCGTGCGCGCCGCTGATGACGGTGACCTGGACGCCGAGTGCGCCCGCCTGCGCGCGCTGTGCGCGTCCCTGCTGCTCGATCTGCAGCCGTGCACCTTTCGTGCGCTGCAGGGATGGATGAGCACGCTGCCGCTCGGGGTTGACCGGTTGCGCATGCATCGCAGTTTCGACACGCAGGCGCTCGCCGCCGGGTTCCCCTTCGTGACCGACGGTCTGGCCAAGTCCGATGACGGCGTCCTGTATGGGCTGACCACGAGCGGCGCCGGGGTCGTGCTCTGGGACCGGTTCACCCAATCCAACTACAACAGCGTGATCCTGGCGCGGTCTGGTGCAGGCAAGAGCTATCTCGCCAAGCTGGAAGCGCTGCGTTCGCTGTATCGCGGCGTCGACGTGCTTGTCGTCGACCCGGAAAACGAGTACGAGCAGCTTGCCGATTCGGTGGGCGGCACCCACGTCAGGTTGGGTGCACAAGGGGTGCGTATCAATCCCTTCGACCTCAGCGCCGAATCCGACGCGTACACCCACCGCGCTCTCTTCATCCACACGCTCGTTGCCGTCTTGCTGAACCAGACGACCGACGCGGCGACGAGAGCGGCGCTCGACCGCGCGATTGTTGCCGCGTATGAAGGCCGCGGAATCTCGTCGGACACGCGCACCCACGCCAGGCCTGCGCCAACGCTGGCGGATCTGGCGTCGGCGTTGCAGAAGAATGGCGATGAGTCCTCGGTGACTCTGCACGAGCAGCTCGCCCCATTCGTCGCCGGCTCGCACCGCGGACTCTTTGACGGTCCGACCACCGTTGGTCTCGATCGCCATCTCGTGGTCTTCTCGCTTCGCGACTTGCCGGATGAGCTGAAGGCTGCGGGCGTACTGCTCGCCCTCGACTTCATCTGGCGTCGCGTGTCCGGGTCAGCTCAGCCCCGCCGGCGCCTCGTTATCGTCGACGAGGCGTGGCAGCTCATGCGCGATCGTGAGGGGGCGCGCTACCTCTTCCGCCTCGCCAAGTCGGCGCGCCGACATTGGTGCGGCCTCACCGTGGTCACCCAGGATGCCGGCGACCTGCTGGGCAGCGACCTGGGCATGGCCGTGGTGTCCAACGCAGCGACACAGATACTGCTGGGGCAGGCGCCACAAGCGATCGACGCTGTTGGTGCCGCGTTCCGGCTCACCAGTGGCGAGCGTGAGCTGCTGCTGACCGCCCGTCGCGGGGACGCGCTGCTCGCCGCCGGGCGCGATCGCGTCGTCTTTCGCGCGCTGGCGAGTCCCGAGGAACACAGCCTCATCACCACCGATCCGATCGACCTCGCCACCGCGGGGGATCCCTTGTGACCGGACTCACGCCACTGCAACGCTACTTGTTACATCCGGCGGCGGCCACGCACGCGCTGCTGCATCAGGTCCTCGACGCCGTTGGCGGCGCTGCGCCCTTCGGCGTAGCGGTCCTGATCGCGAGCATTGCGGCTGCACTTGCATGGAAGTCACTCAAGCAGTGGCAGCAGCGTCGCCTCACCCGTGACGGACGTTGCATATTCATCCTCCCGCCGCCGGAGGTTGATCCGGCGGGAGCCGCGGTCCTCTGGTCGAATCTGGTGGCGCTGCTTCGTCCGGCGTTGCAGCGAGGGCTGACTGGTCAGCCGCATCTGAGCTTCGAGTACTGCTGGTCAGAAGAGGGGCTGCGCATCAGCGCCTGGGTTCCGCGGTGTGTTCCACCGGGCCTTGTGGAGCGCGCCATCGAATCGGCGTGGCCAGGCTGCCGGACAGCACCCTCGGCTCCGACACCGCCGATCCCGTTGGAAGCTGCGGTGACGGGTGGGACGTTGCGTCTCGCTCAGCGTGAGTGGTTCCCGCTCAACACCACCTTTGAGGTCGATCCGCTCCGGGCCGTGCTCGGCGCCGCCGGCCAGTTGGGTGGCGATGAGCACGCGGCGGTGCAGATCCTCGCACGACCCGCAACGAGCCGCCGAGTCGCACGCTGTTTCCGTGCGGCCGAGGCGATCAGGAGCGGTCGCAGTCTCGGCGTCCTGGCGCGAGCCCTCGACCTGCTGTCGCTGCGGCCAGTGCGCACGGCCGCGGGGACGGTCATCGATCTCTCGGCTGCCCAGGACGTCCGCCTCATCCTGAGCAAGGCCGCGGCACCACTCTATGAGGTGCTGGTCCGCTACGCCGTGTCCAGCGGATCCACCAACCGTCGCGGCCATCGCGTGCTGCGCGGTCGCGCGCACATGATCGCCTCTTCTTTCGCCGTCTTTACCGGCCGTAACCGGTTCGCACGCCGGCGGATGCGGCCGACGGCGCACGTTCTCGCTGAGCGGCGCATGGGCCGCGGTGATCTCCTCTCGGTCGCAGAGCTCGCCGTGCTCGCGCATCTCCCCAGCGATCGCGCCGTGCCCGGATTGGCGCGGGCAGGAGCCCGATCGGTCGCACCGCCTCCAGGCGTGCCGAGGGAGGGCCGGATACTTGGCGATGCAGAGATAGGCCACACGCGCCCGGTGGCGCTCGCGGTGGCGGATGGCCGCTACCACGTGCACGTCATGGGGGCAACCGGGACTGGCAAGTCGACGCTACTCATCAACCTTGTCCTCGACGATGTGGCTGCCGGCCGCGGCGTGGTCGCTATCGATCCCAAGGGCGACCTTGTCACCGACATCCTGGATCGGCTACCTGCGGATGCTGCCGATCGCGTCGTCTTGATCGATGCCGAGGAGCGGGTTGCGCCACCCACTCTCAACGTGCTGAGTGGTGCCGACGCGGACCTCGTGGTCGACAACGTCGTCGGCATCTTCCAGCGCATCTTCGAGAGGTTCTGGGGACCGCGGACGGACGACGTGCTGCGCGCCGCCTGCCTGACGCTCCTGGCAGGCGGACGCGAGGCCACCATCGCTGAGGTGCCGAAGCTGCTCACCAATGAGCGGTTCCGGCGCCAGCGGATTCTCGGCGTCAAGGAAGAATTGAGCGGATTCTGGTCCTGGTACGAGGCGATGGGCGAAGCCCAACAGTCACAGGTCATCGGACCAGTCATGAACAAGCTGCGCGCCTTCCTGCTCCGCGACTTTGTACGCCGGGTGGTCGGCTCAGGGCAGTCCAGTTTCGAGATGGCACGAGTCCTCGACGGTGGCATCTGCTTGGTGCGTGTGCCCAAGGGCCTGCTCGGCGAGGAGACGGCACGGCTGCTGGGGAGCTTCGTGGTCGCGTCAGTGTGGCAGGCGGTCACCGCCCGAGCGCAGCTCGGTCAGGAGGTGCGCGTCGACGCCAGCCTCTACGTCGACGAGTGTCAGAACTTCCTCACGTTGCCTCGCTCCTTCGACGAGATGCTCGCCGAGGCACGCGGCTACGGGCTCTCGCTGGTACTTGCCCACCAACATCTCGGACAGCTGCCGGTCAGTCTGCGCGAGGCGATCTCCGCCAACGCCCGCACCAAGCTCTTCTTCGCTCTCTCGCCAGAGGACGCGCGCGTGCTGGAGCGCCACGTTGCGCCGGAGCTGAGCGCGCACGACCTCAGCCACCTCGGCGCGTATCAGGCAGCGGCAAGGCTGGTCGTCGCCGGGGCTGAGACGCCCGCGTTCACCCTCCGCACCCGACCGGCGCCGCCTGCTGTCCCAGGGCGCGCCGACCATGTCCGGGAGGTATCGCGCCGGCGATACGGGCGGATAGAGCAGAAGTCGGAGGCCACCCCGTCAAGCCGTGCCGGCCATCGGACGGGGGCGAAGACCAAACCCGTCCGATCCCGCGTCCGCTCAGGCGTCGCGCCCGCCATCCCATCCGTCGAGGAGCCATTGGACGCCCCACCGTGCTCGTGATGTCGCGGTGGTTGCAAGGAAATCCGCGCCGCAGGGTCGTCCGATGACCACTGCGACTCATAGGCACGAACTCATCACTGGAGGGCATATCCGCATGGCACTCGCCACATCCACGGCACGGACACGGGTCGACGACACACTCCTCCAAGCACTGCCATCTCGCCTGACTCGACGCGATCGCTACCTGCTCCGGCTCCTGTACGAGCACGACGTCCTGACCACCACCCACGTGTGCGACGTCGGGTTCGCCACCCGTCGGCGCACCACCTACCGGCTGGCCCAGCTCTACGGGCTGCGCCTCATCGACCGGGTGCGGCCCCTGGTCACCCGCGGCTCCGGCGAGCATCACTGGGTGCTGGACGAGGCGGGCGCCGTCGTCGTTGCCGCCGAGCGCGGCCTGACACGCCGCGAGCTCGGCTGGCGCCGCGAAGATGCGCTGGCCCTGGCCAGCGGCGGTCAGCGGCTGGAGCACCTCGTCGGCGTCAACGGCCTCTTCGTCGGGCTGCTCAAGACCTCTCGCCGCCAGCCGGGCGCACGCCTGTCGGTGTGGTGGTCGGAGCGCCGCTGCGCCGCCGAGTGGGGCGACCTCGTGCGGCCAGACGGGTACGGGGTATGGACCGAGGCCGGCAACACCGTAGCGTTCGCCCTGGAGTACGACCGCGGCACCGAGCGGCCGGCGGAACGTCTTGCCGCCAAGCTGCCCGGTTACCAGGAACTCATGGCCGAAGACGTCCGGCCCAACTGGCTGCTCGTCGCCTTCATCTCAGAGCGGCACGAGCAGGTCGCCCGTGAGGCGCTCGCCGTTACGACGCTGCCAATCGCCACGGCGACCGTGCGCACCGGAGCTTCGCCGGCCGCCCCCATCTGGCAACCGCTCGATGGTGACTACCGCGTTGCGCTTTGTGAGCTGAGCTGCCGGCCGTGAGCGATGGATCGGCGTCTCCGCTGCGGGTGGCGGCTGGGACGCTGGTTGTGGTCGTCGTGCTGGCCGTCGTGCTCATCGCTGCGGCTGCGGGCGCCGTGGTCGAGGGCGTGGCTGGAATCGCCGAGCCGGCTGGCCTCACACTCCCACCGATCTCGAGCCAGACCGAAGTGACTGGATGGCCATGGGGGCAGTGCACCTGGTACGTCGCCCTGCGCCGGGCCGAGATGGGCGAGCCCGTCACCTGGGGAGGCGACGCCTGGCAGTGGCTGGCGCACGCAGAGGCTCAGGGCAAGCCGACCTCGTCCCTGCCACTACCGGGCGCGATCGTCGTCTACAGGCGCGGCGGTCCGTACGATCCCCTCGATGGGCATGTCGCACTCGTGGTGGCGATCACCCCGACCAGCTACACCGTCTCCGAGGCCAACTACTCCGGCCTTGGGGTGATTGACACGCGCTCGATCGCATGGCCCGACCCCCACGTGGCAGGGTTCATCGTGTGAACGGTCAGAGATCGCTGGGACGGGCGGCGCCTGAGGCTCCGGGAGCGCCACGTCCATCCCACGTCCATGAAACGTCCACGAAGATTCTCACTCTGCCTGCGTGGGATCCACGCCAGCACCCCCGTCCACCAGTGACTCCGAGGTTCAGCCGTCTCATGCACCGCTGCCTTCCGTCGCTCCCAGCCCCGCGCACTCGCTACAAGGTCAATGCGTTGACCACGAGGATCAGCCTCGAAGCGCGGCACCGCATGCTTGGGCGGGCTCGGGTTACCGCTGGGCTGCTCTCGCTGGCCGCGCTCGCCGGTTGCGGGTCCTCAGGTGGACCCTCGCCCACACCCAGGCCATCCACGACCTCGTCGCCGAGCGCCGTCGACGCAGCGATACTCCAAGCCTACCGCGCGGAATGGGCGGCTTTTGTCGCAGCCGTCCGCATCCCGGACCCAGCGTATCCCGCCCTCGCAGCAACGACTACCGACCCGCTGTTGACGCAGCTCCGCCAGACCTTGGTGTACGACAAGGGCACCGGCATCATTGGACGCGGGAGCGTCCAGCTCTTGCATCCTCACGTGGTGTCGGTCAGCGCGAGCGTGGCGGTCGTTCAAGACTGCGTTTACAGCGCGTTGATTTCAGTGTATGCAGCGACGGGCCAGCCGGTGCCCAATCAGCCGGGTGGGACGCGGCCGGAGTACGACGGTATCAAGGCGACCATCAGCCTCGCCGCCTCCGGAGCGTGGAAGGTCTCGGACCAAAGCATCACTGCGGGGCACTGCCCACTCGGGTACTGCTTAGGTTCAACCGGTCGTT